>CANGEH010000023.1 GCA_947452665.1 Caulobacteraceae bacterium | reverse complement strand
GCAAATGTCGAAAACGCCACCCTGACCAATACGGTTGCCTTTAGTTTGACCGGTACGGCGGATGATAATGTTCTGGTCGGCAATAGTGCGGTCAATACGCTGAATGGCGGCCTAGGCAATGATACGCTCGATGGCGGGGCTGGTAATGACACCCTGATCGGCGGCGCTGGCAATGATACCTATGTGATCGATAGTTTGTCGGATGTGGTCACAGAAACGGTCGATATCGGCATTGATCTGGTCCGGGTCGCGGTCGCTACGGCCGGCGGCACCTATACGGTGGGCGCGAATGTCGAAAACGCCACACTGACCAATACGGTTGCCTTTAACCTGACCGGCAATGCTGCGGCCAATGTTCTGACCGGAAATGACGCGGCAAATGTTCTCAATGGTAGCGCTGGCGATGACACCTTGGTTGGCGGCGCAGGCAATGACACCTATGTGATTGACAGCCTGTCGGACGTGGTCACCGAGGCGACCAATAGCGGCACCGATCTGGTGCAGGTTGCGGTAGCGGTCGCTGGCGGGACCTATACGGTGGCGGCGAATGTTGAAAATGCCAGCCTAACCAATACGGTAGCCTTAAATCTGACCGGCAATGGGCTGGGCAATGTTTTGACTGGCAATAATGCTGCCAATACGCTCGATGGCGGCGCAGGCGATGACACCATGGTCGGCGGCGGCGGCAATGATACCTATATTGTCGATAGCGTGGGTGATGTCACCACCGAGGCGGCCAATGGCGGCAATGACCTTGTGCAAGTGGCGGTAGCCGCCTCAGGTCTGACCTATGCGCTTGGCACGAATATCGAAAATGCCACCCTGATCAATACCGTAGCCTTCAACCTGACCGGCAATGCTTCCGACAATGTGCTGACCGGCAATGATGCCGCCAATACGCTGGATGGCGGGCTTGGTAATGACACCCTGATCGGCGGCGGCGGCAATGATACCTATGTCGTCGATAGCGTGAGCGATCTGGTGGTCGAGGCCGTCAATGGCGGCACAGACCTGGTTCAGGTGGCGATTAATACCGCCAACCTGACCTATGCCTTGGGCGCAAACATTGAAAACGCCACACTGATCAATACGGTAGACTTTAACCTTACTGGCAACGCATCCGACAATCGCCTAACCGGCAATGATGCCGCCAATACGCTGGACGGCGGCCTTGGCAATGACACCCTGATCGGCGGATGGGGCAATGATACCTATGTCGTCGATAGCGTGGGCGATGTCATAATCGAAGCGCCCTTTGCCGGGACCGATACGGTTCGCGTTGCAATAAATACAGCTGGCGGCAGTTATACCGCCGCCGACAATGTCGAAAACCTAACCCTGGTCAGCACGGTCGCCTTTAACCTGATCGGCAATAGCATAAGCAATGTTCTGACCGGAAACGATGCCGATAACGTCCTCGAGGGCGGCGGCAGTGCCGACACCCTGGTTGGCAACGGCGGCAATGACACCCTTAATGGCGGCACGGGAAGTGATACCATGTCGGGGGGAACCGGCAATGATACCTATTATGTTGATAGTGCGACCGACACTGTACTGGAAGGTACTAATAACGGAATAGATACCGTTATTGTCGACATGACCAATATGCCAAGCTTTGGAACAGCCTATAATCCAATTCGGGGGTTTGCCTTCAACTATCCCGATAATGTTCCCTATTACGTCATGCCAGACAATGTTGAAAATTTCAAAAATGTTGTAGATGGCGGTTATATATACGGAAATAGCCAAGACAATTACTTTACGTTTACAGGAAACACGGCTGCGTTTTCGGGATTGGCGGGCAATGACACCATTGATGCCTCCGGATGGACGGGTGGCAATGTTTGGGCGTGCTATTTTATAGCGCCAAGCGGCATCAGCGGAGATCTTACGACCGGCAAGGTCGCCGATGGCTACGGAGCGACGGACACTTTGCTGAGTGTCAACGCCATTGCGGGCTCATTCTTTGACGACAGGATCATCGGTAATCAAGCGGACCTAAACCTGTTCATGCCAATGGGCGGCAATGACTATGTCGATGGTAATGGCGGCAAGCGCGACGTTATCTGGTATTGCTATTCGCCCGCGGGGGTCACTTATGACGCCGCCAGCGGCATCGTCACCAATGACGGCTATGGCAATACTGACAGGCTCTTGAACATTACCGAAATCCGCGGCAGCCTGTTTGCCGATACGATTTCCTTTGTCAGCGCAAGCGTCGGTGTGACGGCAAGCCTTGCCTATGCCAACGGCATCAATTTCCTCTATTTTGAAAACCTTACCGGCTCCTCTTTCGATGACGCATTGACGGGCGGCGCTTGGGACAATTTGATTGATGGCGGGGCGGGGAATGACACCCTGATCGGCGGCGACGGCAGTGATATCTTGGTCGGCGGCGCGGGTAATGACAACCTAGATGGTGGTGGCGGGACCGACACTGCCAACTACCAAGCCGCAACCAGCGCCATAACGGTCAGCCTGGCCATTGCAACTGCCCAGGTCACGGGCGGAGCTGGCGCAGACATACTGACCGGCATTGAAAACCTGATCGGCGGCAGCGGTAATGACAAGCTCACCGGCGATAGCGGGGTTAATAGTCTGGTTGGTGGCAGCGGCGATGACGTCCTGACCGGGGGCGGTGAAACCGATCGCTTGGACGGCGGCGACGGGGCCGACATCTATCTGATCGCGGCGGCCAGCGAGCATTCGGCGGCTGAAATTGCTGATACCGGAAGCAGCGGCACCGATGAATTGCGTTTTTCGGCAAGCCTTGCCAGTACCCTTACCCTCCTTGCGGCCGATACAGGCCTAGAGCGGGTGGTGATCGGTACAGGTACCGACGCTGCAGCCGTGGTCACTGCGACCACAGCCATCAATGTAGACGCCTCCGCGGTCGCAAACGGTCTCAGCATCACCGGCAATGCCGGGGCAAACACCCTGACCGGCACGGCATTTGATGACACGCTCAATGGCGGCGCAGGGGTCGACAGCCTGATTGGCGGCAGCGGCAATGACACCTATGTCATTGATAATACTGGTGATAATATTACCGAATTGGGCAATGGCGGCACGGACCTGGTCCAGGTTGCCATAACGGTTGTCGGCAGCACCTATGCCCTAGGGGCCAATCTGGAAAATGCCATTATTATCAATACGACGGCGAGCAACCTGACCGGCAATAGCGCGGACAATATCCTGACCGGGAATAATGCGGCCAATATTCTAGGTGGCGGCGGCGGCAATGACACACTGATCGGCGGTGGCGGCAATGATACCTATGTGGTCGATAGCGCCGGTGATTTGATTATAGAGGCCACAGGTGGCGGCACTGATCTGGTCCAGATCGGCATCACTGTGGCGGGCGGGTCCTATACGCTGGCCGACAATGTCGAAAATGCCAGCCTTACCACAAACGTGTCCGTCAACATTACTGGCAATGACCTAGCCAATAGGCTGACCGGTAATGATGCCGACAATAGTCTCGACGGACGCGGCGGTAATGACACCCTTATTGGCGGCGCAGGCAATGACACCTATGTGATCGATAGCACCGGCGATGTCATCACTGAGGCCGCAACCTCTGGCACAGATACTGTCCAGGTCGCCATAACGACCGCTGGCGGGACCTATACAGTGGCGGCCAACATAGAAAACGCCGTCCTTGTCAATTCTGTCGCCTTTAATCTGACGGGCAATAGTGATGACAATGTTCTGACCGGCAATGATGCGGACAATGTCCTAAACGGCGGCCTTGGCAATGACACGCTTATAGGCGGCGCGGGCAATGATACGGCCTCTTATGCTGGGGCGGGGTCGGCCGTTACGGTTACCTTGGCAGCCCCCAGCCTATCGGCAGCAAACATTACAAATTCTACGACCCAGCTTTACAATGCTGCAAACGGTCACATTTATGAAACGGTCAACTCGGTCCTGTCCTGGACCGACGCCAAGGCGGCAGCAGAAAGCAAAAGCTTGGGCGGATTTACCGGCTACCTGGTGACTGTCACCAGCCAGGCCGAGCAAGACTTTGTAACCTCACTCTGCGTTGGGCGCATATCCGTTGGCTATGACAACCGAACCATTTGGATCGGTGCCAGCGATGCAGATATTGAGGGCAACTGGACCTGGGTAACAGGCCCAGAAGCCGGCACCCTGTTCTGGGTCGGCGCGGGCCCCCTCGGTGTTTATGGCCCGGCTGGCCACGCCGTGAGCGGTCAATATTCTCATTGGCGGGTAGACTATGATGCACCCAATTTAGCGGGCGACGGCCAGCCTAATGCAGATTATGGCTCCATCCTATTGAATAGAAATGGAGATTGGGAAGATGATGTCAATTCCTCCACGCCTTATGGCGTGAGCGGCCAAGCCGGCAATGCCTATGTGATCGAATACGGCGGGGCAAACATGACCGCCAATGGTCTGGGCACGGCCAGCGGCGGCGGCGGCAATGACACCCTGACCGGCATCGAAAACCTGATCGGTTCAGCCTATGACGATACCCTGACCGGTGACGCCAATGCCAATATCCTGACCGGCGGTGCCGGAAACGACACGCTCAATGGCGGCGGCGGAAGCGACACCCTTATTGGCGGCACAGGCGACGATACCTATGTGATCGACGCTCTCGGTGATCTGGTGACTGAGGGCAGCGGGGGCGGAACGGACAATCTACAGGTTGGTATTGCCGTGGCCGGGGGCACCTATACCCTATCGGCCAATGTTGAAAACGCCACATTTACCAGTACTATTGCCTTTAATCTGACCGGCAATAGCGGCGCCAATATCCTGACCGGCAATGATGCGTCCAATATTCTCGATGGCGGCGCAGGCAATGACACCCTGATCGGTGGCAAGGGTGATGACACCTATATTGTGGATAGCTTGAGTGACACGGTCACCGAAGCCGCTAGCGGCGGTAGTGACCTAGCTCAGGTCGCGATAGCAACCGCGGGTGGAACCTATGCCATGACCGACAATGTCGAGAATGCCACCCTGATCAATACGGTTGCCTTCAACCTCACCGGCAATAGCCTTGATAATACCCTCACCGGCAATGAGGCGGACAATGTCCTAAACGGCGCCCTTGGCAATGACACGCTTATAGGCGGCGCGGGCAATGATACGGCCTCTTATGCTGGGGCGGGATCGGCAGTGACCGTATCTCTAGCGGCCCCTAGCCTATCGACAGCCAACATTACCAATTCGGCGACACAGTTTTTCTGGTCCTCATCGGTTGGCGGAAATAATCATATTTATGAGCTTGTAAACAGCAGCGTTAGCTGGACTACAGCTCGGGATGCGGCGGCCGCTAAGTCTATCAATGGCATATCGGGTTATCTTGTGACCATAACCAGCGCCGCAGAACAGGCCTTTGTAGATGTGCGTGTCGCGGCGGGGATCACCACTGGCTATGATGGCAGGTCGGTCTGGCTTGGTGCCTCCGATGCGGCGGTTGAGGGGACATGGCTTTGGGTCACCGGGCCAGAGGCCGGCACACAGTTCTGGTCTGGGACAAAGTCTGGTTCGGCCGTTGACGGAAACTATAGCAACTGGATGGGTTATCTTGATAATGCCGGAAATGCCGATTACGCCATGTTGGACAGATACTATGCCGGGGTGAACTGGGACGATGCCCCATCGGGCACGAACAATGCCTATGTGATCGAATATGGCGGCGTGAACATGACTGCCGATGGCGCCAGCAGCGGCGGCGCTGGCAATGACACCCTAATCGGCATCGAAAACCTAATCGGTTCGGCCTATGACGACACCCTAACCGGTGACGCCAATGCCAACACCCTAACCGGAGGCGATGGCAATGACACCTTGGCTGGCGGTTCAGGCAACGACACAGCCGCCTATGACTTGGCCACCTCGGCCGTGGTGGTAAATCTGGCAACAACAACAGCTCAGGCTACGGGCGGGGCTGGGAATGACACACTGTCTGGCATTGAAAACCTGACCGGTAGCGCGTTTAGCGACACACTCACCGGCGATAGCGGCGCCAATATACTGTCCGGTCTTGCCGGTAACGACACCCTGGTCGGGGCCGATGGGAGTGACACCCTGATCGGCGGGGCAGGTAACGACACCCTCACCGGTGGCAATGGCGCAGACAATTTTGTCTTCAATTTTGCGCCCAATACCACGACCAATAAGGACACAATCACCGACTTTAGCTCCGGAACTGACAGCCTTCAGCTCAGCAAGGCGGTCTTTACGGCCCTGACCGGCCAGATTGGCACGCTCACGACCGACCAGTTCTGGTCAGCCGCCGGCGCGGTCAAGGGCCATGATGGTGATGACCGCATCGTCTATAATTCCACCACCGGCATCCTCTATTACGACGCCGATGGCAGCGGTGCGGGCGCGGCGGTTCAGATGGCCTTGCTGGGCACAAGCACCCATCCAAGCCTGCTCTATACCGATCTGCAGATCATCGCCTAAGGGGCGTGGGGCCGGCAGATAGCGTGGCCCTATTCGCGAAACGCCTTTTCGCCGAGCCGGGTCCAGGGGGTGAGCAGATAGGCCATGATTGAGCGGCTATCGCCGAGCAGGCTGACACTGGCCACCATGCCGGGGCCAAGCGGCAGGACCTGGCCCTTGGGGTCTCGCAGCGTCCCGTCGGTTGAGACCTGCACGATATAATAGACACTGCCCGTGCGTGGGTCGGTGACCGTGTCAGGCGATATACTGCGCACCTGGCCCTTTAGGGACCCATAGATGGACGAGTCATAGGCGGTGATGTCAATCTTGACGGGCTGATCTAGCCGCACCCGGCCGATGTCCGAGGGCTTTATCTGCGCCTCAATAACCAGGCGCTTATCGTCGGGCACAATCTCGGCAATGGGCGCGCCGGGGGCCACGGAGCTTCCCACCGTTGTCACCAGCACCCGGTTTACATGCCCGGTCAGGGAGGCGCGGATCAAGGTCCGGTCAAGCCGGTCCTCCAAGGCGGGCAAGACCTTGCCCTTGGCCGCCAGTTCCGATTTTGCCATGGACAGGTCTTGAGCTGCCAGGCTTCGCCATTCTTGATGTTTTTGACCCTGAACGGCACGGGCTTCCACCAATCCCGCCTCAGCCCGGGCTAGGACGGCTTGGGCGGCCAGCACATCACTGGCAGCCATGGTTGCGGCGCTTTGGGCCCGGATTAGGCTCAGGCGCGGCTCGATCCCCGCCTCGGTCAATTGGGCAATGACCTCCAGTTCGGCCTTGGCAGCAACAGAGGCCGAGCGGCGCGAGGCCAGGGTGGCCTCGCCCTCGTTAATACTGCGCTGGGCTTGCAAGATACGGGCCTGAGCGGCCTGTTCCATATCGGCGGCCTGGGCCATGCGCGCCAGATAAAGCGTGCGTTCGGTTACCCCGACTTGGGTCTGTGGCAAGGCCGGGCGGGTGCCGCTCACCTCTGCGGTCAAGCGCGAGACCTTAGCCTGAAGCGCCGAAACGGTCGCCGCCGTACTGCCAAGATCCGCCTGGGCCGCTGTTGGGACCAGACGCACAAGCGGAGATCCCGCCAAGACTCGGTCTCCGGCCTTGACCAAGATTGCCTCAACCACGCCGCCCTCATGATTGGACAGAACCTGTAACTGGGCGCTGGGCACAACCCGGCCCGGCCCGCGCACTGTGCGATTAAGCTGTGCAAAATTGGCCCAGATCACAAAGGCCACAAAAAACCCGGCTATGGTCCATAACAGCCAGCGTGAGGGTTGGGTGATGCTGAGCCGGCTTAAGCGGTCCTCAAGATTGGGTTTGGACATCTAGGCGGTCCTTGAATTGGAAATCTTGGCCAAGATGGCGTCGCGCGGGCCATCCATAACGATCTTGCCCTCGGCCATGACCATGACACGGTCGACTAGGGCCAGCATGGCGGGCCTGTGGGTCACCACAATTACGGTGCGGCCCAAGAGCTCAGTGCTTAAGCCGGTAATCATCCGGGCCTCGGTTTCAGAATCGATTGCCGAGGATGGCTCATCCAGCAGCACAATCGGCGGACGCCCCGCCAAGGCCCGAGCAATGGCGATGGACTGACGCTGCCCACCCGACAGCCCTTCGCCGCGATCGGCCAAGACCAGGTCATAGCCATTAATGGTTCGCGCCATAAAGCCATGCGTGCCGGACACCTCGGCAACGCGCAGCATTTCGTCGTCATCAATGCCGGGCCGTCCCAGACAGATGTTTTCGCGCACACTGCCGGTCAACAGCACATTGTCCTGACCCACCGCACCAATCGCCTTGCGCAGGGTGGGCGGATCCATCTGGCGCAGATCGGTGCCGTCAATCGTCACTGTGCCTTGGCTGGCCGGATAAAGGCCAAGGATCAGGCGGGTAATGGTCGATTTCCCAGATCCCACCGGCCCGACAATCGCCACCCGCTCGCCGGCGGCGATCGCGAAATCCAGTCCGCGTAGGGCGGGTACAGAGGCCCCGGGATAGGAAAAATCCACCTGACGAAAGGCGATCGCGCCCTTGATCTGGGCCAGCTTTAATCCATCGCCCACAGGCCCTTCGATGGGCTGGGCCATAAAGGCATTGATCTGGCGATAGGCGGTCTGGGTCGAGGTCATGCGTGACAACAGATTGGCGATCTGGCCAAGGGGAGCAACCGCGCGGCTGGCCAGCATGGAACAGGCCACCAGCCCACCTGTGGTCAGGCTGTGGTCGGCGATCTTAAACACCCCCATAATCACCACCCCGGCATAGACAATCGTCTGGGCGGCGGCGGCAAAATTGATGGCGATCGAGGCCAGCAGTCTTTGCTGCAGGCCAAGGGCGGCGTGACGCTCCACGGCCCCCAGCCAGCGATCGCGCAGCAGGGGCCCCGCCCCCGCCGTCTTGACCATTTCAATCCCGCCAATGGTTTCGACCAGCACCGACTGTTTTTGAAACCCCTCGCCCATGGTCTTGGCCGAGATGCGTTCCAAGGCCGGTTGGGTCACAGAGGCGGCTAGGACCACCAGGGGGATCATGACCAAGGGCACCAGAACCAGACTTTTGCCGATCAGGGCGATCACGATCAGGGTCAGTAAGATGAAAGGCACATCCACCACGGCCGTCAGGGTCGCTGAGGTGAAAAATTCTCTTAGGTTTTCAATTTCTCGGATCAGGCCGGTCAAGGTGCCGGTGCTGCTGCGCTTAAGCTCAAGGCGCATGGCGACCAAACGGTGAAACAAGGTATCGCCCACCGTATGGTCGATCCGGGCTCCGGCAATATCGACAAAATAGGCGCGCAAGGATTTCAGGACAAAATCAAACACAATAACGATGCCCAGTCCAAGCGACAGCACCACCAGCGAGGCAATGGCATTGTTGGGCACCACCCGGTCATAGACCGTCATGGTGAAGATCGAGGTCAGCAAACCAAAACAGCTGATCATGGCCGCGGCCAAGGCGGCCTCAAGATAGGTTTTGCGATTATCCAATATGGGCTGAACAAGCCAGGCCGCGAGACGCGGCGGTTTGGGCGGTAGGATCATGGTTGTGGAATTCCCAAGTCTGGCAGGTCAATGGCTTGCCCAAGATCGCCGCGCCGGGCTAGCAGCACATAGCGCGCAGCATCGCGCTCATTGAGCGCCGAAATATAGCCCGCCGCCGCCTCAACATAGCTATCTTCGGCCGCCAGCAGGTCCAGCAGGGTCCCCCTAGCCAATCTGAACCTTTCTGCCTGGACATCACGCAATTGGCGGGCCGCGCGATAATTCTGCGCCTGAGCTAAAACGAGGGCATCCAGCGCCTGAAGATCGGTCTGGGCGATCTGGGCGGTGCGCAGGGCCTCTTTGCGCACGCCAGCGGCCTTGGCCCGGGCCTCTTGGGCCCTGGCAACGCCTTCATCAGACCGTCCAGCGCCTGCGCCAAACAGGCGTTTGCGCACAGTGATGCGGGCGCGAATATCGTAATCGCCGGGCGTCTCGAACACGCCATAGCGGCCCGCATCCAGACTGGCCGCCACGCTGGGCCAGAGATCTGCGCGCAAGGCCCGCGCGTCTTGATCCGCCGCCTCGGCCTGGGCCATGGCTGAGCGAACAGCTGGCAATTGGTCGATTTTTTGCTCAAGATCGATCCGGTCCAACAGGTCGACCGCCGCCACGGGCACCGGCGACAAGTCATCCGGGGGCAGGACCCCAAACACCTGTTCAAACCGTAGTTCCGCCGATGCTCGAGCCCGGCCATAGCGGGCGAGCTTGGCCTGGGTGCTGGCAATATAAGACTGGACCCGGACCTGTTCGGCCTGTGCTGAGGCACCCCGCGCTAGGCGCGCCTCGACCATCTGGGCCAACTGGGTTTGCCGGCCGGACGATTGGACCATCAGGTTTTCCAACAGCCGGAAATTATCGACGTCAAACCAGGTTGAGACGGCAAAGAGCATCAGATCATCAGTGACCCGTGCCATCTCGGCATCGGCGCCGCCAAGCCGCGCCTTGGCCCCGCGCACCCGGGCCGTATTGGCCCCAAAATCGACCAGGGTCTGGCTGACGCTAGCGATCGCATCGGTGCGCTCACGGCCACGCAGGCGCTCAATCACATTGAGCGGGTCATTGGAAATGGAGCGGGAAATGGACCGCTCTTGGCTAAGAGACAGGTCCAGCGTCGGCCAATATCCAGACCGCGCTTGGCGTATACCAGCCTTGGCCCCCGCCTTGGCCGCCGAGGCCTCCGCCAAGGCGGGCGCACGCTGCAGGGCCCCGGCCAGCATGGCGGCAAAGCTTGCCCGGTCTGTGGCCCGCAAGGACAGCGACAAGACCGAGTCTGTGCTGAAATCGATATCAAAGGGCCTGGGCGTGCTGGGTGCAAGCCCGATGGCGCTGGGCCTTGGCTGCGGGTGTGTTTGAGCATAGACCGCCCCGGCAAGGACCACCAGCAAACATCCCAACCCTGCCGACACGTAATTTCTCTGCATCATGCGCAGGGGTTCCAGATAAAATTCTAAACGCAAAGAAAATTAAAAAACGCAATCAATCCAGCGTCAGTATACTTGGTTTTTCGATAAGCTCTAATCAGCACGTCGCGAGCCAATCTTTTAGAAAAAACTCAAAGTAAATTCAATTGTTAATACAGATCGAATTGATGGAATTACCATTTTTTCTTCCTTACAAACGCAATGAAATCAAGATAATGCCGATTTGTGTCTACCAAAAATTTTGGATTTTGTTCTGATTTTGAATATAAAAAATGAATATAGAGACGTAGTAAATACGTGTCGGTTACAAAAATTACCTCTGATCTTTTGGCAATATTTAAAAAGGAATTTTAATCTATTTTTGAATCCGCTATCGCATGTCGCACACTAAAGTAATTTAGAATTTTTACAGACGGGAATCCCAGTTATGACAGACGTTACTAACGCTTCCATAGCCGGGACAGCCGTCGCAGATACGCTTGTAAACACCAGTGCAGCGGGTCGTCAGAGCCAGTCTTCGGTCACTGCGCTTGCCGATGGCGGCTGGGTGGTAAGCTGGATGTCCTATGGTCCAGATGAAGATACTTATGGCGTTTATGGACAGCGCTACGACGCCACTGGCGCCCTGCAAGGGACAGAGTTTAAGATTAACACCTATATTGTCCCAGCATCGGCCGGCATCACGGGCTATTCCTTTGCGACCGGCCCCTCTATAACTACGCTGAGCGATGGCGGCTGGGTGGCAACCTGGACGTCAGCAGGTCAAGACGGCTCAGACACCGCCACATATGGCCAGCGTTACACGTCTGGTGGAGACCGTCTGGGCCAAGAGTTTAGGGTTAACACCTATACAGACCTAGACCAGGCATTGCCCTCTGTCACCGCGCTTGCCGATGGCGGCTGGGTGGTGACCTGGAGTTCTCTTGGGCAAGACGGCTCCAACTTTGGCATATATGGCCAGCGATACACCTCGATTGGCGCGACGCTGGGGCAAGAATTTAAGATAAACACCTATACGACCAATGATCAGTTTTATCAGTCCGTCACTGGCCTTTCCGATGGCGGCTGGGTGGTGACCTGGATATCCGCGGGTCAAACTGGCGTCGAAAACACCTATGGCATTTATGGCCAGAGATACTGGGCGTCTGGCGCCCTGCTAGGGGCAGAGTTCGCGGTTACCCCTAATCCTACTGATATCGGCATTCTTCCCAAGGTCGCGGCGCTTGCCGATGGTGGCTGGGTTGTGACCTGGACGTCACTTGCCTCACTCACTGAAGAGAGCGGAGATGTCTATGCTCAGCGCTACGGTGCCGACGGGTATAAGCAGGGGGCCGGATTTTTAGTCAATTCCTATACCAATGCGACCCAAGGGTACTCGTCTGTCACCGGCCTTGAGAATGGCGGCTTCGTGGTGACCTGGGTGTCAGACGGTCAAGATGGCTCCAGCTACGGCATTTATGGCCAGCGTTATGACGCCTATGGGGTCCGACAGGGGTCAGAATTTAGGGTCAATGCCAATACAGACTTAAGCCAAGATGAACCCACGGTCACGGCGCTTACCGACGGCGGCTGGGTGGTGACCTGGTCGTCGGCTGATCAAGATAGTTCTGGCATTTATGCCAAACGTTATTCAGCCCAAGGGCAGGCCAATAACGCGCTAGGCAGCGATGTAGCTGGCGCCCCAGAATTCCAAGGCGCGGTAGCCAGTGCAGACGGACAAAAGATAACCCTGACCTATAACGAGGTCATGAGCAGCATCAAGGCGGTTGCGGGCGATTTTGTCGTCGAGATTGGCGGCACGTCGGCGAGCGTGACCAATGTTGCGGTTCGGGGCGTGACTGTGATCTTGACGCTAGCGACGGTTATTGGTCAGGGCCAGACCGTGACTGTGCGCTATACAGACCCAACCTCTGGCGACGACGTAAACGCGGTTCAAGATGCGCTGGGCAATGATGCACTGACGCTCGGTGCAACGACCGTTACCAATAACAGCCTCGTCGATCTTACGGCCCCGGTGGTTAGCACCTTCTCGCCCGCCAATGGCCTGGCGGATGTGGCCATTGGTGCAAACATTGTCCTGACCTTTTCGGAGGCCATTGCCCGGGGCACGGGATCTATTCAGATCCGCGCCGACTCCATTACGGGCACGGTGGTCGAGACCTTTGACGCCGCCACCAGTGCGCGGCTTGGCCTATCGGGCGCGACCCTGACCATCGACCCGACCAGCGATCTTGACCCCAGCACCCAGTATTTTGTCACAATTGCCGCGGGCAGCGTCAAGGATGTGGCCGGCAATAGCTTTGTTGGCACGGCCACCTACAGCTTCAGCACAGAGGGCGTCGCCGATATTGTCTTAACAGGCACGAGCGGCGACGACACCCTTTTGGGTTCAGGGGGCGACGACAGCCTATATGGCGGCCTTGGCAATGACACCCTTGCCGGCGGCGGCGGCAATGACCTTCTGGACGGCGGCGCCGGAACCGACATTATGGTCGGCGGGGCCGGCAATGATGTGATTGTTATTGATAGCCTGACTGATGTGGTAATCGAGCTTGCGGGTGAAGGTACCGACGAGGTCCAGGTCGCCATGGCGACGGCTGGCGGCACCTATAAGCTGGCCGGAAACATTGAATACGCGACCCTAACCAATACGGTTGCGTTTAACCTGACCGGCAATGCTCTCAATAACACCTTGACCGGCAATGACGCGGCCAATGTGCTTAATGGTGGCGCAGGCGCCGATACCCTGATCGGCGGCGGCGGCAATGACACCTATGTCGTCGATAACCTCATCGATGGGGTCAAGGAGGGCGCCAATGGCGGTATCGACCAGGTTCAGGTCAATATTGCCAAGGCTGGCGGCACCTATAGCGCTGCCGATAATGTTGAAAACATGACCCTGACCAATACAGTTGCCTTCAACCTGGTTGGCAATAACCTGGCCAACAGGTTGACCGGAAATGCCGCGGACAATGTCCTGAACGGCGGGGCGGGCAATGACACCCTGATCGGTGGCGCAGGCAATGACACCTATGTAATCGACCGTCTGTCGGATGTGGTCACAGAGACGCTCGATAATGGGACGGATCTTGTTCAGGTCGCGGTTGCGGCGGCGGGCGGGACCTATACCCTGGCAGCAAATGTCGAAAACGCCACCCTGACCAATACGGTTGCCTTTAGTTTGACCGGTACGGCGGATGATAATGTTCTGGTCGGCAATAGTGCGGTCAATACGCTGAATGGCGGCCTAGGCAATGATACGCTC
>CANGEH010000022.1 GCA_947452665.1 Caulobacteraceae bacterium | reverse complement strand
GGCCACCGCGCTTATTTAGCAATTCATGGAACAGGGTAATATCGCGCAGCTCGCGCGAGACCTTGTCGAACAGGTGAAACAGGGTTGAATTGGGTCCGGTCATATGGATGGGCAGGACCGGGGCATTGTACTTTTTGGCCAAAGAAAGTGCACTGGGCATCCAGTCTGGATCAATAAGCCGGCCATTGGCATCGCGGCGCGCCAATCGCCCGGCGGGGAAGATCATGACGGCGCGTTCGGCCTCAAACGCCTCTTGCGCCCGCTTAACGGTCAGGCGCGCGCGTTCGCGGGTGCGCTTTTCCTCAACCCATTCGACCGGGATCAGCACATCATCAAAGCCGGGACAGACCCGGTGCGCATCCGAATTGGCAAAAAAGCAGATATCGGGCCGCCGTGCCTTGAGGGCGTCATAGACCGCAACCCCATCGGCAATCCCAGTGGGGTGATTAGAGATCAAAACCAGCCGCCCTGTGGCTGGCAAATGCTCCAGTCCGCGGGTCTGGACCTGGACCGCCAACAACCCGGCGACATAGTCCAGGGCCGCGCGCCCGGGCATTTGGGACACGGCATCGACCATGTCTCGGGCCTTGGCATAGCCCAGCAGGGCATAAAGGGCCGGACGCAGGACAGGCCAAAAGCCAGACGCGACCAGATGCGGTGCCCGCTCTTCAATCAGCACGTCAACTATGTGCGAAACCGGCCGAACCATGGCGACTCACCCCCAAACCCTGTTGGGGATCATGACCTAGGCCGCAGGGCTTCAGCAAGGCCTAGGCTGTGGCAGCCTGCCGGATCGGCTCAACCAGGGCCCGGCGCAGCAGGTCTGTCGCCTCGGCAATGATGACTTCGGGCGGCAGTCGGGTTTCTTCAAACAATAGCTCATCGGCGCTGAAGGCAAATTCCAGAGCCACCCTTACCCGCAGCCACAAATCATCCCTTGGCGGATGGTTGAGCGAGGCGGCAAAGGCCGTGGCCATGATCTCGGTCATGTCCGCATAGGCCTCGGCCCGAACATGCGCCAATTGTGGCACAGCCCGCAGGGCCCGCAGGATCCAGATGCCGCCCGGCTCGTTCAAGGTCGCCTGCCAGGTTGCGGTCAGCACATCCCCCAAACCGTCGGCCAGGGCCTGGGCACCCTTGGGGCTCACCTCAGCTAGCCACAGGGTTAGAATATCGCCGCGCCGCGCTAAGAGGCGGCGGCCGAGCGCATCGAGCACGGCATACTTGTCTTTGAAATACCGATACAGGGCCGGCGGCGTCATGCCCGCCCGGGCACAGATCAGATTGGTCGAGATTCGCTCAATCCCCACCTCGGCCAGCAGGTCGCCCGAGACATCGAGTAGGCGCTCATAGGTCTGGACCGCACGCCCCTGTTTGGGCATGGTTCGCAAGGCGTTCGAAAATATTGCAGATGAGCCAGCCATAAAATTCCCTCATTGCGATCATGGTTACCAACAGTTGAGGCATTAGATAAAAACTTGACTTCAAGTTTGCCTAAATTTGGCAATTATCACTAGAATGTTATAAATCTATGCCTAATTCAAGGGAAATAATTGCGATCGCAATTGAAAATATCGACGACGGTTAATCAGGTTTTAATAATTATTGCTTTAACTATCTTTAATAAGGTTAAGACGCCATATCCAGCATGGCGACACGATTAAGCCGATGCTAGCTATAGCCCGACCGCCCCAACCGACACCGTCAAGGCTGGACAATTGAACCAAGAAATCGAACTCAAGCTCGACGTGGGGCCAGGAGCACTCCAGGCCCTGAGTGAAATGGCCATTTGGCAGGGGCATACCCGCCAGACCCTGAACGCGACCTATTTCGATACACCAGGTCTTGCCCTGAATAAGGCTGGCCTTAGCCTGCGCCTAAGGCAGGGCATCCAGACCCTCAAGGCCTTGGGCCCTCAAGGCATGGGCCTGTTTGATCGCGGTGAATGGGAGGGCCCTGCCCCAGGCGGCGCATTGGATCTGGAAGCGTTCAAAAACACACCTTTAAACGCGCTAAACCTAAAACCCAGCGACCTGTTGCCGATTATCCAGGTCGATGTGGACCGCAGCACCCTTGTGACCGATTGGCAACAAAGCCGCATTGAACTCAGCCTGGATCAGGGCACCGTATGGGCCGATAGCCACCAGGCCCCATTATGCGAGCTTGAACTCGAACTGATCGAGGGCAAGCTTGGCGACCTGTTTGACCTCGCCAACAGGCTTGGCCAGACCGTGCGCCTGGTGCCGGCCCTGACGAGCAAGGCCGGGCGCGGCTATGGCCTATTGGCACGGCCCGAATCTGGAAGATCAGACCGGCCGCTCAGCCCTGATATTTCCGGCCTGACCCGTGGCCAGGCGTTTTATCGCCTCGCCACAGACATATTGGCTCAGGTCTTGGTCCAGAGCGAAGCCTTGCGGCTGCATCGCCGCCCCGAAGCCGTCCACCAGACGCGGGTCGCGCTTCGCCGCCTACGCGCCCTGATTGGCCTGTTCAAGTCTGTGCTGGACGGACCCGATCTGGCCGCGCTCAAGGCCAGCTTAAAATCTGTGGCCCAGGCGCTTGGCCCCGCCAGAGATCTGGACGTGCTGATCGCCGACCTGTCCAGGCTCGACCCCGCGCCTCAGGCCCTGATCGCAGCCCTCAGTGAGCAGCAGGCCCAGGCCTATGACAGCGCCTGTCAAATGATCGAGGCGCCGGAGTTTGGCCAGGTCATGGTTTCAGTCCTACGCTTTATTGAACTCGGACACTGGCGCACGGCCACCGGACTGCAGGGCCACCGCCGCGACCGATCCGTCGCCAAACACGCGCGCAAGACGCTCAAACGCCTGAGGCAGGTTCTCAAGAGACAAGGCCGCGGCCTGCTGAATATGACTCCAGCCCAGATGCACGCCCTGCGCATCCGCGCCAAGAATCTGCGCTATGGCCTGGAAATGTTTGGCAGTCTCTATCCGAAACAGGGACAGGCGCGCCAAGCCCTGCTCAAGACGGTCAAGGCCTTGCAAGATCAGCTCGGCGCCGCAAATGACAAGGCTATGGGACTGGCCTTGATCGCGGCCCACCCAGAGGTCATGAGCCCAGCCGAGCTAACCATCCTTGGTGAGCGGCTATGGCCAGACAAGACCGTCGCCCGCGCCACCGCGCAAAAGACCCTGCAGACCGCCTTGAGCATGGTCAAGTTTTGGTCCGCCAAGGCCTAGATCAGTCCTGCCAATTCGGCCGCGATCTCGGCTTCTTCATCGGTGGGTATGATCAATAGGTCGAGCCTTGAGCCCGGCTGCGAAATCCTGCCGGTCGCATTGCCAAGGTTTAGGTCTTGATCCAACAAGGCCCCCAGCCAGACCAGGCCTTGGCACACCTTGGCCCGCACAAGCGCCGAATGTTCACCAATCCCGGCAGTAAATACCACCGCATCCAGCCCGCCAAGCTCGGCGGCCATGGTGGCAATGCCCACGCCAATGCGACTGCAGAAATAATCAAGGGCCCGGCGCGCCTGCGGCCAGTCACTGGCCTCTAAATCTCGAACATCCGCCGACAGGCCAGATAGGCCCAACAAGCCAGACCGGCGATAAAGCAAATCCTCCATCTCGGCTGCGCTCATGCCGCGATCGGTCATTAAATAGAGCAGGACCCCCGGGTCAATCTGCCCACTGCGCGTGCCCATGGGCAGGCCGTCTAGGGCCGAAAACCCCATACTCGTGGCCACGCTTTTGCCGCCCTCCATTGCACAAAGTGAACAGCCCGAGCCCAGATGCGCCACGACCAGTTTCTTCTCCGCCAGTTCTGGATGGTCTGTATTGAGGCGCTTGACCACGGAGGCATAGGACAGGCCATGAAAGCCATAACGCCGAACGCCCTGATCGTAATAGGCTATGGGCAGGGCAAAGGCTTCGGTCCCAAACGCCCGGCCCCGGTGAAATGCGGTATCAAAACAGGCCACGTGCCGGGCCTTTGCTAAGACCATTTGCGCCGCATGGGCCACGGCCAGATTGACCGGCTGATGCAAGGGGGCCAAGGGGGCGAGTTGCTGCAGCCCGTTCAAGACATCCTTACTCAGTTCACAAGGCCCCGAATAATCAGCACCGCCATGCACAATCCGGTGCCCGACCCCAACCACATTCAGGTCCGCATGCCTTTCCAAAAGGGCCGGCCAAAGCACGGTAAAGGCGGCGGCGGCATCGCTGGGCCCCTCGCCCACAGACCATACCTGCTCAAGGTCGGTTAGGTTCGGGGCGCGCGAAAGCAATCTAGGCCCCTGCGCAAAGCGTTCGACCATCACCTCACCCAGCCTCAAGGACGGGTCAGCCGCGCTGAACAGGGCGGCCTTCAAGGTTGCCGAGCCACCATTAAGGGTTAGGAGCGCGTCCAGACCTAGGCCTCCCAGTCCATCGCCGCCTTGCCCGTTCGGTGCCAGACATCATAGGCCACGGCCACAGCGCAGGAGGCCACCCTTGCTGCGGCATCATCCGAGCGGCTGGTCAATATGATCGGCACGGTCGCCCCAACCACCAGACCCGCTGACTGGGCACCGCCGACATAGATTAGATCCTTGGCCAGCATATTGCCCGCCTCAATATTAGGCACGATTAACACATCGGCCCGGCCCGCAACGCGCGAGGCCAGACCCTTGGCCTTGGCGGCAGCGGGATTAATCGCATTATCCATGGCCAGAGGCCCATCGACCAGTCCGCCGACAATCTGGCCGCGCTCGGCCATTTTTGACAATATGGCTGCATCAACCGAAGACGGCAGGGCGGGATTGACCGTTTCGATTGCGGACAGAATCCCAACCTTGGGCAGGCCAATGCCGATCGCGCGCGCCAGATCGATCGCATTTTGGGTGATGTCGGCCTTTTGCATTAGATCCGGGGCAATGGCGATGGCGGCGTCCGAGACCAAGATCAGATGGTCCAGATCGGGACTATCCATCACAAACACATGGCTAAGACGTCTGCGGGTCCGAAGGCCGCCCTCACGCTTGACCACGGGTCGCAGAAATTCGTCCGTATGCAGATGACCCTTCATCAAGGCCCGCGCCTTGCCATCGCGCACCAGGGCCACGCCCAGACCAGCGGCCTCGATCGTATCGGTCGCCGCGATCAGGGTTAGTCCATCAAGATCGGCCCCCAAGGTCTGGCCCAACCCCCTGATCTTGGCCAGATCGCCGATCAGGATTGGGTCGATCAGACCCAGATCCTTGGCCTGCAAGGCGCCCATCAGGGCCGAGGCTTCCTCTGGCGCGACCACGGCGGTTGGCAAGGGGCCGTATCCCTTGACCACCTGAACCAGGCGCTCAAGCCTATGACCGCGCGCCGGTGCCTTCATGGCTCATCACTCGGAGGCGAGCCTGGCGGGCCGTCATCAAGATGGTCATAAAGAATACGCACGGCGTCTCCTTCGGGATCGTCATACTGGCCCGCCTTAAAGGTCCATAAAAAGGCCAGCAAGGACACACCTGCCATCAGCATGGCCAAGGGGGCGAGCAGGAACAGAATATTCATCCGCCGCGCCCAGCAAGCTTGAGCCTTAAGGCATTGAGCATGACCACGAGCGATGACCCCGACATGGCCAGGGCCGCGATCAAGGGCGTCACTAGGCCAAACACCGCAGCCGGGGCCGCGATCAGATTATAGACCGCCGCAAAGCCGAAGTTTTCCAGCGCCCGCGCCCGCGCCGCCCGCGCCACATCAATGGCGGTGACCACGCCAAACAGGTTATCACCCTGAAACACCAGGTCTGCCGCCGACTGGCTGGCATCGGCCGCCGCGCCGGGGGCCATGGAGGCGTGGGCCTTGGCAAGGGCGGCGGCATCATTCAGCCCATCCCCGACCATTAGGGGTTTGCGCCCGCTTGCGATCAAGGCGTCGATATGCGCAGCCTTTTCGATCGGGGTCAGGCCAGCGCGCCAGGCCTCAATGCCAGCGCCCAAGGCCGCGCTTGCGACGGCGCCGGGCTGGTCGCCGGACAGAATCTCGACCGTCAACCCACGGGCCCTTAGGGCGTCAACGGTCTTTGCCGCATCGGCGCGTAGCTCGTCGGCAAAGACAAAGCGCACAGGTGCCTGGCCCTCAAGCGCAAACCAAAGCTCGGTTTCGCGCAGCTGGCTGGCATCGGCCCCGACAAAAGCGGCCCGGCCAAGCCGCGCTGTTTGACCCTTGATCTGGCCCTCAATGCCAAGACCTGCGGTTTCGATCGCATCGGCTGCGGTGGGGCCAGGCCCTGCCGCAAGGGCCAGGGCTTTTGACAAGGGATGGCGCGAAGCCCGCGCAAGTGGTGCCGCAAGGGCTAGGGCGGCTGGATCAGGATCGATCAGGCGTGGGCGGCCATGGGTCAGCACGCCGGTCTTGTCAAACACCACATGATCGATCTGGGCCAAACGCTCCAAGGCCGCGCCCGACTTAACCAATATGCCGCGCGAGAAAAGACGCCCCGAGGCCACGATCTGAACCGCAGGCACAGCCAGGCCCAGCGCGCAGGGGCAGGTAATGATCAAGACGGCTGTGGCCCGCATCAGGGCATCGGGAAAGGCAAGGCCCGCCATCCACCATCCGGCTAGGGTGACGGCGGCCAGGCTGTGTACGACCGGGACATAGAGGGCAGAGGCCTTATCGGCCAAGCGCACATAGGCCGATTTAGACTGGGCCCCAGCCTCCATAAGCCGGGCAATCGCCGCCACGGTGGAATCTTCGCTGCGGGCCTGGGCGCGAATGATCAGGTTTCCGGTCAGGTTCAAGGCCCCCGCCGCGATCAGGGCCCCCGGCGCAGTGGCAAACGGTGCGGTTTCACCGGTCAGCATGGACAGGTCTAGATCCGAACGCCCCTGTTCCACCAGCCCATCAACCGGCACCCGGTCACCGGGCGCGACCATTAAGCGATCGCCAACCTGGACCTGACCCAAGGCAATGGCTTGGGTCAGACCATCCGGCCCCAGCCTTTGGGCCGTGACCGCCTGAAGCGCCAAAAGGTCCCTTGCGGCGCTCTTGGCCTGGGCCCTCAGCCGATGATCCAGATACCGTCCGATGAGGAGCAGGAACAAAAGCGTTACCGCCGCTTCGAAATAGGCATGCTGCTTGTGCAGCAAGGTCTCATAGACGCTGACGCCCAGCGACAAGATTACGCCGAGCGAAATCGGCACATCCATATTGGCCTTACCCTTGGACAAGGCCTTCCACGCACTTTCGAAAAACGGCATCCCAGCATAAAGGGCGCAAGGGCCAGCGATCAGGGCGGTGAGCCAATAAAAGGCCGTTCGCACCCCCTCGCCCATTTCCTGGCCCATCAGTCCCGCCCAGACGGGAACCGCAAACATCATGGCATTGCCAGCACCAAAGCCGGCGACACCAAGGGCGATGGCGAGGCGGCGGCCCTCCTTGTCTTCGGCCTGACGGGCCTGGACAGGATCATAGGGCACAGCGCGGTAGCCCAGATCGCTTAAGGCTTCGATGACAAGACTGGGGCTCAGACGGCCATGACGCGACTGTACCGCCAGCTTACCCGTGGTCAGGTTCATGCGGGCAAGGGTTACGCCCGACAGGGCGCCAATGCCGCGCTCGATCTTGTTCAGACAGCCTGCGCAATGGGCCCCTTGAACTAATAGCTCAAGCCTTTGATCGCTGATGGCGGCGGCGGTCATGGCCAGACCACTCGCCGCTGCGCCGTGCGGTGCTCACCGCGGGCATCGGTGGCTGTAACCGACAGGTCCCAGGCCCCGGGCGCGGCCTTGACCACGGCGGCATAGGCCCCGGGCTCAATCTCGGTGAAGGCCAAGTCATGGCTCTGGGCCTCGGTCGCAGGCCGGACGATCTTGCCTTTGACCATAGCGCCCATGAGGGGTTGGGCTGAGGCATTACTCCACCGCACAACTATGCGCGTGCCGACGGCGGTGGTTTCAATAGCATCCACCCGCGCCCGCCAGCCCAGGGCCCGCTCGGTCGCCATGGCCTTGAGGGTGCGATTATAGGCAAGGCCCGCTTCATAGGGACGGCTATTAACCTCGCCAGGAAAGGTGCGCACGGCCTGGACCACCATATAGATATTGACCCCCAGCATGACGCCGAAAAACGCCAAGAACATGATCAGGACATGCCAGCCTTTCAGCTCTCTGACCTGAGGCTTTGCGAGAGCGGTCATTCATCCTCTCCTGAACTTAAAAATACGGTGGCCTTTTCCAATTGCTTGCCGCCTTGGGAAATCAGACGAAACTCAGCGGGCTCGGAATGGTCGCGGTGATGTTCATGGTCCGACGGCGGCACGGTCACAAAGACCCTCAAAGACCTTTGGCCATCGGCGGGCAAGGCTACCGAGATTGGCCCCTCATGGGTCTGACCGACCGTGCGCATATGCGCGCCATGCGGGCCGTGAAACGCGAGGAAATAGACTTCCGGTCGGATGGACCGGTTCATGATCTGAACCGTATAGCCATTACGAACCGAACCATCCGACAGGGTAATGTATTCGGGATTTCGGTCGCGCAGCACATCCATGGCCATGGGGGATCGGGTCAATAAGCCAAACAACATGACCGAACCGACTAGGAGCAAGGCGACGGCATAATAGAGGGTTCGCGTACGGACAAACCTATAGACCGGCTTGGTCCCGGCCAGCCGCGCGGCGACGGCGGCATCGGTGTCATAGGCAATCAGGCCCCTTGGCCGACCGACCTTGTCCATGACCTCATCACAGGCATCGATGCATAATCCGCAATTGATGCACTCCATCTGGGCGCCATTGCGGATGTCTATGCCCATGGGACAGACCACCACGCATTGCAGACAATCAATACAGTCGCCGCGCCCTTCCCAGGTCTCGCCCTTTTTGTGCGGGCCGCGCGCCTCGCCACGATCGATGCGATAGGTCACCTGAAGCGAATGCTCATCCAGCATCGCGCCCTGAATCCGTGGCCAGGGACACATATAGGTACAGACCTGCTCGCGCATGGTTCCAGCCAACATATAGGTCGTAAAGGTCAATATGCCGACCGACAGATAGGCGGTAACCGGGGCCTGACCGCTGAACAATTGGCCGAACAAGGTTGGGGCGTCTTGGAAGTAAAACACCCAAGCCCCGCCTGTTACGAGAGCCACCAAGATCCAAACCAGATGCTTGCCGCCCTTGCGCCAAGCCTTGTTCAGCGACAGGGGCGCAGCATCCAGGCGCATGCGGGCATTGCGATCGCCCTCAAACAGACGCTCAACGACAATATAAAGATCGGTCCAGACCGTCTGGGGACAGGCATAACCGCACCAAAGACGGCCAAACAGGGCAGATACCAAAAAAAGGGCCAGGGCGGCTGTCACCAATAGGCCGGTGAAATAATAAACCTCTTGCGGCCATAGCTGGATAAAGAAGAAGAAAAACCGGGCTTCGGCAAAATCAACCAGCACCGCCTGATTGGGCACGCCCGGCCCCCGATCCCAGCGCAGCCAGGGCAGGATGTAATAGACTGCCAAGGTGGCCACCAGCACGGCCCATTTGATCATCCGAAACGGGCCATGCACCAGCTTTGGATAGATGGGCTCGCGCTTTTTATACAGCGGCGGCGGCGTGCCGGGGCTGGGCTGTTTAGAGACAGTATCAATCAAGACGGGCACGTCTGGCCCTCCACTAAGGCCATTAGCCCTTATTTGCCGCCCGCATTGGCATGAACATAGACGGCCAGGGCCTTGATCGTCGCCGTATCGAGCCGCTTTTCCCAAGTCGGCATGACTCCGCCGCGGGCATTCCAGATCTGGCTGTGAATGCTGGCGCGGTCGGCGCCATAGAGCCAGTCCCGGTCGGTCAGATTAGGCGCGCCCACGGCCTGATTGCCCATCCCGGCGGGGCCGTGACAAACGCCGCACTGCGCTTGAAAGACGGGGGCGGCGCGCGCAACCGCGGCCGTATTGGCCTTGCGGCGCGACAGGGCGACAACATATTCGGTCAGATCATTGACCTGGTCGGGTGTCACAATCTGATCGCGGCCAAAGGCAGGCATTTGCGACATGCGGGCATTTGGGTGGCCCGAGCGGATTCCCACCCGCAGGGTATGCTCGATATCGGCTGGCGTGCCGCCCCACAGCCAAACATCATCGCGTAGATTAGGATAGCCCTTACCACCGCCGCCGCCCGCACCGTGGCAAGTCGCGCAATTATCGCCAAATACGGAGGCCCCGGCCGCCAGGGCATAGGCCTGCAGCTTGGGATCAGCCTCGATCTGTTCGAGCGAGGCATTAACAAGGCCTGCGCCAGCCAAGCCGCGCTGGGCCTTAAGCGCGTTGAGATCGACCGCCACCTGGGCGCGGTCAGACTTGGCCAATAGGCCATGGGTATAGCCATGTAGGCCCGGCCAGGCCGGCATCAGCACCCAATAGCCAATCGCAAAGGCGATACAGGCATAAAAGATCCAGAGCCACCAGCGCGGCAAGGGATTGTCCAGCTCGCGGATACCGTCCCATTCATGGCCCGTCGTATTGATGCCGGTAACCTCGTCCTTGTCATTATGGACCATGAGCTAGTCCTCCTCATCGAGGGGCAGGCGCGCGGCCTGGTCGAACCCGGCCTTGTTGCGCGGCCAGAAGGCATAGAGGCAGGCGGCTAGGAACAGGATCACAAAGTAAATCGTGCCGCCCTGCTGGGCCAATCGCGATACGGTTTCATAGGTCATGGTGTTCACCGCAGATTCTCCCCGGCATCGGCCTTATAGGTGGAGAAATCGACCGTTGTGCCGAGCATTTGCAGATAGGCGATCAGGGCATCCATCTCGCTGATCTGATCGGGATTACCGTCGAAATCACGCTGATTGACCTTGGATCCATAGCGTTGTTTCAAGGCTGAGCCATCGGATGAAAACTCATCGGCCTGGGCTTCCAAATCCTTGGCCGCATTGGCGATCATGGCATTAGTGTAGGGCACGCGCACGGTGCGCTGGGCGCGCAGCTTGTCGGCAACATCCCGGTAATCCAGTTCCTTCTTGGCCAAAAAGGCATAGGGCGGCATGACCGATTCTGGCACCACGGCGCGCGGATTGGTCAGGTGGTCAATATGCCAGCCATCAGAATACTTGCCGCCGACCCGGGCCAAGTCTGGACCTGTGCGCTTTGAGCCCCATTGGAAGGGGTGATCATACATGCTTTCGGCCGCCAGGCTGTAATGGCCATAACGCTCGACCTCATCGCGCAAGGGCCGGATCATTTGCGAATGGCAAAGATAACAGCCCTCACGGACATAGATGTCGCGGCCTTCAAGCTCGAGCGGCGTATAGGGCCGGATGCCATCGACCTTTTCGATCGTGCTTTCGAGGTAAAACAGCGGCGAGATCTCGACCAGGCCGCCGATGGCCACCACGACCAATATGCCGATGACCAGCAATAGGGAGTGGCGTTCAAGTTTTTGGTGGTGCTTCCACATGGCAAGGCCCCCTTATTGCGCCGCCGCCAGACCCGCAGAGGCGGGCCCAGAAGCAGAGGGTTGAACCAGGACAGCGCCGGTTTCATCTTGGCGCACATGGCCAGCAATGGTGCGCCAGACATTATAGACCATGATCAATGTGCCGGTCAGATACATGGCCCCGCCCAGGGCTCGGACGATATTGGTCACGTGCTTGGCCGAAACCGTCTGGACGAAGGAATAGGCCAGGAAGCCTTCAGGCGTGTATTTGCGCCACATAAGGCCTTCCATAATCCCCGACACCCACATGGCGGCGATATAGAGAAGGATACCGGTGGTCGCGATCCAGAAATGCCACTCGACCAGCCGGTCCGAATAGAGCCGCGGACGCTTCCAAAGCCAGGGCACCATGCAGTAGATCGCCCCAAACGAAACAAAGCCAACCCAGCCCAGCGCGCCAGAATGCACATGGCCAATGGTCCAGTCCGTATAGTGTGACAAGGCATTGACCGCCCGCACGCTCATGACCGGGCCTTCAAAGGTCGACATGCCGTAAAAAGCCAGGCTGACAATCATCATGCGCATGACCGCATCGGTGCGCAGCTTGTCCCAGGCCCCGGACAGGGTCATGAGGCCATTAATCATCCCGCCCCAGGACGGCATCCACAGCATGATCGAGAAGGTCATGCCCAGGGTCTGGGCCCATTGCGGCAGGGCCGTATAGTGCAGGTGGTGAGGCCCGGCCCAGATATAGATAAAGATCAGGGCCCAGAAATGGATGATGGAGAGCCGGTAGGAATAGATTGGCCGTTCCGCCCGCTTGGGGATGAAATAATACATGATGGCCAAGAAGCCGGCGGTCAGGAAAAAGCCGACCGCATTATGGCCGTACCACCATTGGATCAGGGCATCTTGCACGCCTGAAAACAGCGAATAGCTATGGCTGGATAGGGGCGATACTGGCACGGCCAGATTATTGACAATGTGCAACATGGCGATGGTGACGATAAAGGCCAGATAGAACCAGTTAGCCACATAGATATGCGGCTCCTTGCGCTTCCAGATCGTGCCCAAAAACACCAGAAGATAGGTGACCCAGACCAGGGTCAGCCAAAGATCGATATACCATTCCGGCTCGGCATATTCGCGGCTTTGGGTCACGCCCATGACATAGCCGGTCGCGGCCAAAACGATAAAAAGCTGATAGCCCCAAAACACGAGCCAGGGTGCCAGGCCTCCCGCCAGCCGCGCCTTACAGGTGCGCTGAACCACATAGAAAGAGGTCGAGATCAGGACATTGCCGCCAAAGGCAAAAATGACGCCCGACGTATGCACCGGGCGCAGACGGCCGAAATTGAGCCAGCCAATCTCTGGGAAATAGAAGATGCTGGGCCAGGCCAGTTGCAGGGCAATCACCAGCCCAACCAACATGCCGACCACCGCCCAAAACAGCGACGCGATCACACCGGCGCGGATAACCCCGTCCTCATAGCGGCCTTGATCCTGAACAAACCGGCCTGAGGACAGACCGAGCACTAGCGCCGACAGGGCCGCGATAAACGCGCCCATAAACACAAAGGCATGGACCTGATAGCGCGGGTCGCTGGTGCGGGCGGCCATGAATATGGTCAGCAATATGCCTAGGCCTAGCCCAATCGACAGCAAGACCGCGCCCGAGCCCGGACGCGTATTGACTTGGTCTGGCTGTGCCATTCCATCCCCCCTTTTCAGACCTGGCCGCGCCAAGACTTGCTCAATATCCGTAAATATAATATGGGTATTAGACCCGCCCCGACGGACTGACAACCACCGTGGGTCTAAATGACGCACCCATCGGGTGTGAAGATGCACCCATGAAGAGCCGAGCCTAGGGGCTATGGCCTGAGGAGGAATTGATGTTTCGCAATTTGGCGGTGCAAACCTTGGCCCGGCAGCGAATTTCTGGCGCCATCTTGTCAGGCCTGCAGCTGGGCCTAGCCCTGGCCGCGCTAGCCTGCGGCTGGATGGCGATCCGACATGGGCTAAATATGCAGTTTGCGGCGTCCGACCTATGCCTTGGCGCTGCAAAAGGGAGCTGGCTGGCCTATAGCGGGCACTGCGCCTGGTGTTACGGCGCTCTGGCCCTGACGGCCCTAGCCGCCTGGCCGATTTGCCTAAAGGATTAGGCTCGGGCACATCGGCAGTGCGGCACGTTTATATCTCTAGGGGTTGCTAGGCGTCCGCTAGGTTCGGGCAAGGCGAACGCGCGAAAAGCCCCGGCCGGCGGGAGCGCCGCCGACCGGGTGAGTCAATCTATCGGAATAGGCTTTGCAAGATTGCGGTCGACTGATTGGCGATCGACAAAGATTGCACCCCAAGCTGCTGCTTGGCCTGCAGCGCTTGCAGGCGGGCGCTTTCCTTGGCCAGATCAGCATCCACCAGATTGCCGATACCATTATCAAGACTGTCCTGCAGCTTGCCGGTAAAGGTCAGATAGGTGTCCAAAGCCTTGGCCTTGGTCCCGATCTTGGCCATGGCACCGTTCAGATTGGTGATCGAACTTGCCACTGTGGTGACCAAGGCCGCAGCAGCCGAGGCGGTGTCAAATGACGCGGTCGTGCCAAATGTAATGGTTGAACCGCCCAAGGCCAGAGACACGGCCGAGATCGTAATCTTGGAGGTGCCATCCGCACTGGCAAGGGCCCCGATCGAGGTGCCGCCCGACTTGATCAGATTGGCACCATCAAAGGTCGCATTAGTGACCGCCTTGGTGATCTGGTCGCGCAGGGCCTTAAAGTCTTCGTTCAGGGCCGTGATACTGGCCGTCGTCAGGGTCGTATCCGAAGCCGCAAGTGCTTTTTCTTTCATACCATTCAGAAGGTCGGAAATG
>CANGEH010000021.1 GCA_947452665.1 Caulobacteraceae bacterium | reverse complement strand
GTTGGGCGAGGGGGCGATTGATCTGCCCACAAGCTATGGTCAGTTTTCCATGCGGGTCATGACCGATCTGGGTGACGGGCGCGAGCATGTCGCGATTGGTACGCCGCGCGGGCCAGAGCCCGGCGAGGCGGTGCTGGTGCGGATCCACTCTGAATGCCTGACCGGTGATGTGTTTGGCTCGCATCTTTGCGATTGCGGTCCTCAACTGCATGCGGCCCTGGAGCGGGTGGCCGAGGCCCCGGCGGGCCTGGTGCTTTATTTGCGCCAAGAAGGACGCGGCATTGGGCTGGGCAATAAGCTGAAAGCCTATGCCCTGCAGGCCAAGGGTATGGATACGGTCGAGGCCAATCTCGCCTTGGGTTTTGCCCCGGATTTGCGCGAATTTGATATTGCCGCCCAGGCCCTGAAAAACCTTGGCATTAGCCGGGTGCGGCTCCTGACCAATAATCCCGACAAGGTCGCCGCCCTGCGCAGCGCCGGTATCGAGACCGAGCGCGTGGCGGCCTGGACCGCTGAGCGTCCGGAAAATCAGGCCTATTTAGCGGCCAAGCGGGCCAAGATGGGTCACATCCTTTAAAAGCGAAAGCGCACCATGAGCCAGCCTGAATTCCTGTTCGATTTTGGTAGCCCCAATGCCTATCTGGTGCACCGCGTCTTGCCGGGCATTGAGGCGCGAACCGGCGTGAAATTTGCCTATAAGCCGGTCCTGCTTGGCGGCCTGTTCAAGCTGGCCAATAATCGCTCGCCGATGGAGGCGTTCGGCCATATTCCTAAAAAAATGGCCTATGAGCAGTTGGAGACTGAGCGCTTTGTTGAGCGCCACGGTCTTACCCGCTACCGGTTCAATCCGCATTTTCCAGTCAATACGCTCAATCTGATGCGCGGCGCCTTTGCTGCGCAAACCCTTGGCGTCATGACGGCCTATATCGAGGCCGTGATCTGCGCCATGTGGGAGGATCAAAAGCCCATGGCCGATCTGGCCGTCATGGCCGAGGTTCTGACGACTGCCGGTCTAGAGGCCCGGGCGATTATGGAACTGAGCCAGACGCCAGAGATTAAGGCGGCCCTGATGGAGGCCACGCAACAGGCCTATGATCGCGGCGCGTTTGGCATCCCTACCGTTTTTGTTGGCGATGAAATTTTCTTCGGCAAGGAGCGCCTAGGCCAGGTTGAGGACGCGATCGTTAAAACCGCCTAGATCGAGACCTGACTGCCCATCTCGACCACGCGTCCGGCGGGCAGGTGGAAGACATCGGTAGGATTGGCGGCGTTCTTTTTCAAGAAGATAAAGATCCGGTTTTGCCAGGTCGGCATTTGCGAATTTGCGGCTGCAACAACCGTCCTGCGGCCGAGGAAATACGAGGTCGACATGATATCGAACCGCGCCTCGGACTGCGGGCACTTGGCCAAGGATTTGGGCAGGTTGGGGGTTTCCATAAAGCCATAGGTCAGTATGACCTGCAAAAAGTCAGAATTTAGCCGCTGCAATTGCATCCGGTCCTTGGGCGCAACACGCGGGGTTTCCGCCGTCAATACGGTCAAGATGACATTGGTTTTATGCAAGACCTTATTGTGTTTGAGATTGTGCAATAGGGCCATGGGCGCGCGGTCCATTGTGCCGTTCAGATAGACGGCTGTGCCATCGACCCTAAACGGGCTGCGCTGGGACAGCATGGCGGCAATATCGGCCATGGCAGGCGAGTCCTGCTCGACCTTGCGGGTGAGGATGTCAGAGCCCCGCGCCCAGGTGGCAATGATCACAAATAGGGCCGCGCCAATGGTTAGGGGCACCCAGCCGCCGGACAAGATCTTGAGCGCATTGGCCCCTAGAAAGACCAGGTCCAGCGCCAGCAGGGGAGCGATCAGGGCAAGACTTGTCCAGAGGCTCCATTTCCACAAACGCCGCACGACGATAAAGGCTAGGGATGTGGTCACGGCCATGGTTCCCGTCACGGCCAGGCCATAGGCATGCGACAGGTTGCTGGAGCTCTTAAAAATCGCGATCAGCAAGAACACGCCCAGCATGAGCAACATATTGATCCTCGGCAAAAAGATCTGGCCAGCATGGGTCTGGGAGGTGCGCTCTATGATCATGCGCGGCAAGAGGCCCAGCTGCATGGCCTGATTGGTCAAGGAAAACGCGCCTGTGATCACAGCCTGGCTGGCAATAATGGTCGCAAGTGTGGCCAGCACCACCAGTGGAATGCGCAGCACCTCCGGGGCCATCAGGAAGAACCAGTCCAGATTCTGCACCGGGCGATGGGCGGCGGCGGCGGCGCTGACCTCAGACAGGGCAAACGCGCCCTGGCCCAGATAATTGAGCATCAGGCAAGGCAGGACAAAATAGAGCCAGGCGGCCTGGATCGGCCAACGGCCAAAATGGCCCATATCCGCATAGAGGGCCTCGGCCCCGGTCACGGTCAAGAATACCGATCCGAGCACTAAAAGACCAATGACCCCGTGTTGGCTCAAAAAGCTGGCGGCATAGCTAGGGCTGAAGGCGAGCAGGATTTGCGGGTGATGGATCATATGGGCAAGGCCCAGTCCGCCAATCAGCAGGAACCAGACCAAGCAGATCGGGCCAAACCAGGCGGCGACCTTTTCTGTGCCGCGCGACTGGACCATAAACAGGCCAAACAAGATGGCAAGACTGATCCCGACCACGAGGCCGGGGGTCACGATATGGGCCAGCGACGGCACGGTGCGCAGGCCCTCAACCGCCGAGAGCACGGATATGGCCGGGGTAATAATGGCATCGCCGTAAAACAGCGCCGCGCCGCAAGCGCCAAGCACAAATACGGTTTGCGTTCGACGGCCCAGGGCCTGCTGGGCTAGGGCCATGAGCGACAAGACCCCGCCCTCGCCGCGATTATCGGCGCGCATCAAAAAGAGCACATATTTGACCGTCACCACCAGGATCAGGGCCCAGAGCGCTAGGGACACAACCCCGATCACTTCGGCGCGCTCCAACCCATCCTTGGCGGCCTGGCTCAAGGCTTCGCGAAAGGCATAGAGCGGGCTGGTGCCAATATCCCCGAACACCACACCAATCGAGCCGAGGGCTAGGGTCCAGAACCGGCCATGGGTGTGGCTGGTCGTGGCGGAGGGCGTCTCGGGAGGATTTGATAGGGTTTGATCTTTTGCCGTTTGGCCAGACGATCCTATCGGGGATCCATCCTTGGATAGGCCAGTCATGGGTCTAGCTCCGGCGGTCACGGCTCAGGTCCGCATCAATCGCCGGGGGGCGGTGTAGTCCTGTGTTGTGCACTGCACAAATACAATTGCGCCAAAGTTTCGGACAAACTGTCGCAGGTCCGCGCGTGGCCTAGTTCAGGCCAAGACTACGGCTTACAAACCAATAGACGCCGAGCCCGCTCAAGACGGTGGTGGCGGCGATAAAGGCGCCCGACCGGATACGGGGGCTTGTGCGGGCAAGCAAGAGCCCGGCAAGGGCAAAACAGGCCAAGGCCAATAATTGCGCGACCTCGACCCCGATATTAAAGCCCAATATGGCGGGCAAGAGTCGGTTTTGCGGCAGGTCTAGTTCTAGCAAGGGGCCCGCAAAGCCTGCGCCATGGATCAGGCCAAAGGCAGCGGCTAGGACCGGGGCCATGCGCCTTGACCCCGATAGGCCAGAGCCCGGCGCACAGGCGGCAAAAAGGGCCGCCCCGATAAAGACTGGCCAAACCGGCGGGCTCAGTTTCAAGGCCATGGCGGCCAATGGAATGAGCAAGATCGCGCCGGCCCCGACCAGGCTTAAACGGGTGCTGGCCCCATAGCGCGCGGCCAAGGCCTCGCCCGCTGCAAACACCACGGTAAAGCCTATCAAGGCCTCGATTGCCGAATATTGCGGTTGCAGGGCCCCGATCGTGACCAGGGCTAGGGTCAGGCTATGGCCCAAAGTAAAACCTGTCGCCGCCCCAACAGCGAGCAGCGGCCGTCCGGCTAAAAGCGTTAGGGCTAGCAAAAAGGCGAGATGGTCAGGCCCCGACAGAACATGAATCAGGCCCAGCCGCATAAAGTCAAACAGGCTAGACGGCTGTATCTTGGCCGGGCCACCGACCGATATGGTGCGATGGCCTTGTGACAAGACGGTCTCACTGACCTGGCCGTCCGGGGCCTGGACCCGGGCATAATGCACGTGGCTTAAGGACACCGCGCCAAAAACGCCGACCGTCAGGGTGGCGGGTACCTGGGCCAGCGGCCTTGGGCAGGTCAGGATGATTTCGCTGCGCAATTGGCCAACGGCTGCGTTTAAGGGGCGCACCAGATCGCGGTGGCAGTCAAGCCTGCCCTGTTTGGCGCTGACTGTGGTCTGGACCTGGCCTGCGAGTAGGCCTTGCAGGTCCTGGGTCTGGACCGGGTCGGTGATCAATTGGGTGGCGCGCAGGGCATCGACCTGAACCACCCCGATCAGTTTTTGGTCCTGAACACGCCAGCTGGAATAGGACTCGCTGCGTGAGTGCGCATGGCCCAGAGTCGGAATAGCCAAGGCCAGCAGCAAGGCCCAAAGCTTAAAGCCGCCGGTCATGGGGCGGCGGGCCTTGGCGCGTCTGCGGCCAGTTTGATCTTGGCGGTCTTGCGCAGATCAAGCAGATAAGTGTCCAGGGCTTGGGCCTGGTTATCGCGCCGCCATTCCTCGGCCACCGTGCCTCGCACAAGGTCAAAGTCTGGCCGCTCGCCCATCTGCCGGGCCATCAGATAGACAAACACCACATGGTCATCAGCCTTGAGCGGGCCTGCCACCTGGCCAGGCTCTAGACCAAGGGCGGCATCGCGCACGGTGGGGCCTGCATAATCGGCCACCTTGGCCACGGGTAAAAAGCCGTCTGGGATGATCATGCGATCGGCATTGGCCGTTGTCATGGCCGCCTCATAACCGGCCCCTTGGCGCAGGGCCTCACGTGCGGCGTCGATCCTGGCCTGGGCACTGGCTGGAAGCGTTGCTGCGCGCAAGTTTAGCCGCGCCGTGCGGGTAAAGCGCTCGGGGCGCTGGTCATAATACGTGCGCAGTTGGGCATCACTGGGTTCGCGGCCCGCAGCCTCGGCGGCGGCAAACTGGATCATGGCATCGACCAGGGCCTTGCGCACCGAACCTTCAGACTGGGCCAGACCCAGTTCCTGTCCGCGCTGGATCAGCAATTCCTCATCGATCAGACGGCTCAAGGCCATGGCCTTATCGGCTGGGGTCAGGGCATTGCGCTTATCCGCGCTCAGGCCCTCGATCGCACTGTCAAAGGTCTGGCGGCTGACCAGCACCGTTCCAACCCGGGCTATGGCACCGGGCGGTAAGGGGCCGGTCTTGAGCGGTCCAAGGGCGGCAAAGGCCGCTAGCCCCAGACCGACAACAACCCCGCCCATATAAAGCCGCTTGGCCCAGACCCCCTGGGCCTGGGATTTGGCGTTCAAACCCTCCACACCCTAGCCTTTTGGGACATCGAGATAGATGGGTGAGGACCAGGCGCGGGGCTCGGCGGGCTTGAGGCAGTCGCTCTTGGCGCTGCGATAATCGCCGTAGCACATATGCACCTTGAGGCACTGACCCTTGGCATCGCGCTCGCAATTAAGCTGGCCACCATTGATCATGGGTTCCGGCTCCTGGATCGCGCGAACATAATAAATCGTGTCGCGGTGCAGGCGGGAAAACTCGGGATCTGAGAAGCGGAAGGTGCAGCCATTGGCATCGGGCTTACACGTATGCACGATCAACTTGTCCTTGATCAGGCCGCCAACCGGCTCGCCCAGCCGCGCCTGGGGCTGGATGCGGATCACCTCGATGCGGGTGATCAGGCTGCGCGTATCGGACGGGTTGAAGCATTCGCCCGAACACAGGGTCTTGAGGCGCTTGGCATCCATTCCGGCGCTGGAGAAGTTCGGGCAACCGGGCTTTTGCTTAAGCGCGCCGACGGCGCGCACTTCAAAGGTCGGGGCCCTATCGGTCTTGACGATTGAGCCCATGGGCAGGCGCTGGCCTGTGGCAGTATCGATCTTATCGAACCACAACATGATCCTTTGGCCCGACGTGGCATAGACTTCCCGGCGTTGCAGGGCCTGCCAGATGGCATGGCGGTCACGCGACGGGGCGTGCACGGCGGCCAGACCGCCGGTCAGGAAGAAGGAGGTCTGACGTTCAAATTCGGTCAATTGGAAACCGGCCTGTTTGAACAGTTCGGACTGGGCCATGGGATGGGCTTCGGCATCCTTTTCCTGTGGCTTGCCGAGCAAGAGGCTACGCCAACGAGGGGTGATTGGGCCGGAAGACTCGGTGTTTTTGTGCCGGTCATTTTGCTTATAGCCGGTGCCGGGGCGGGCATGGTGATTGTCAGACGAGCCGATAAAGCCCCAGCGGAACCGGGCTGGATCGTTCGGGGTCTCATCAAACCGGGAAATGGCCAGGCCATATTGCACCGAGGTTTGTGGGCGGTGGTTAAAGGGCGGCAAGAAGCAGTCATTGCATTGACCGGAATCTAGCCAATCTTCCTGGCTCTCACCCTTGATCGCCAAGTGACCGGCGACGCCCATATTGGCATAGGCATTGCGGGCAACAGCGGCGCGGCGATCGCATTCGGCCTTGCCTAGCCCAGCATTGGTGCAGCGCTCTTGGATGATCTGGCCTGCGCGCCAGCAGCTGGGCAGATAGCCTTGGCTGGGCTCAGGGCAGGTGGCGGACTTACCGTCAGCACTGACCTTGATGTCGCGCCAGTCGCGATATTCTTCGGAATTGCCGTGGCCGGAATAGACCTCGATCAGGCTAAAGCGCGAAGGATCGTCCTTGGGATTGAGCGCCTTGTCCCAGCTGGTGCCGGGCGGGGTGTAAAAGCCCCAGGACGAGCCATGCGGAATGATCAGGGGATCTAGTTTTTGCTGATCCAGCCGACGTACCAGTTCGCCGGGCGTCGAGGCCTCTTCAAAACAATCTGGGCTAAGCTTGTTTGAAGGCGTGGCCGGGTCGCATGACCGCACCTGTTGGATTTCCTTGATAAAGTGGTTGAAGTCCAGATAGGTTTGGGCATTGGCGGAATCTTCCATGACCACGCCGGGCGGCAGGCCGCGGGCCTTGGTGCGCAGGGCCTGGGTGGTGGCGCCGCCCGAAGCGATCGGACGCGCGGCGAGGCCTTCATCGGCTAGGCCTTCAAAAATCACATTCTTGTGGCCGTAATGCTCAGCGGGCGTGCGGCCAACCTGGGTCCATTCAAAGCCAATGAAAGAGACCATGTCGGGATTGATATCGCCCCCGGCCACGGCCTGACACTGGCGCATGGCATCCTTGGTCCGCTTCCAACGCAGGGGGGTTGAGGCCTCGGCATGGTCGGTAATGGCCCAAAAATCGAGCGATGAACAAAACCGCGCAAAATCGCAGGCATCGGCAACGGGGTGTGTTCCCGTGCCGCCATTGAGCGGCAGGCTGAACTGGAAGGCGTCGGTGGAATAGGTAGTATGAACATGCAGGTCGCCAAACAGGACCTGTTTGGCCTGCGGACCGGCGGCTAGGGATTGTTGCTCGGCAGCGCGGGCCGCCAATGCGGCGTCTGGCAATCGCTTGCCATGAATGGTGCCGGCATCGCGCTCGACGCCGCCCCAGCCGTGGCTAACGCCGTAAAAGGCCAAGGCTGCAAGCGCAAATACGCCCAAGAGACTGGCCAAAACAATCCCGGCAATCCGTTTCATAGTCCGCCCTCAAGTCCGTTTCCCTGTCGTCTTGTCTAACTCAAGTGGCCGCAAGACGTATCTAATGGCATGGTTCAGGACAAATCCCGCCTCGTCAAGCGGGCTGATGACGAGGCGGTGAGGTTTTGGACCTAGCTGGGCCGATAAATCCGGTCAAACAGGCCGCCATCGGCAAAATGGGTGGCCTGGGCCTTTTGCCAGCCGCCAAAGGTCTCAGCGATCGTAACCAGCGGCAGTTTGGCGAACTTGTTGCCGTATTTTGCCAGGGCATCTGGATTGCGCGGACGGTAATGGTTCTTGCCAATCAGGTCCTGGGCGCGGGGGCTGTAAAGAAAATTCAGATAGACTTCTGCGATTGTGCGGGTCTTGTGGCGATCCACGACCTTGTCGATCAGGGCAACCGGGGGCTCGGCCAGGATGGACAGGCTGGGCACAACAATCTCGAACTGGCCGCGACCAAGTTCTTCCAGCGCCAAAAAGGCCTCGTTTTCCCAGGTAATCAGCACATCGCCAATGCCGCGCTGGACAAAGGTCGTGGTCGAGCCGCGCGCGCCGGTATCGAGCACGGGGACCTGTTTATAAAGCTTTTCCAAGAAGGCTTGGGCGGTTCCGGCATTGCCGCCGGGTCGCTTAAGCGCCCAGGCCCAGGCCGCCAGATAGTTCCAGCGCGCGCCGCCCGAGGTCTTGGGGTTGGGGGTAATCACATCAATGCCCGGCCGCACCAGATCGCCCCAGTCGCGGATCTTCCAAGGATTGCCCTTGCGCACCAAGAACACGATGGTCGAGGTATAGGGGCAGGAATTATTGGGCAGGCGCGATTGCCAATTGGCGGGCAAGAGCTTGCCCTTTTGCGCGATCTCATCAATGTCATAGGCAAGGGCTAGGGTCACGACATCGGCCTGCAGGCCGTCTATGACCGCCCGCGCCTGTTTGCCAGAGCCGCCATGGCTTTGATTGATCAGCAGGTCCTGACCGACCTTGTCCTTCCAATAGGCGGCAAAGGCGGCATTGATGTCCTTATAAAGTTCGCGCGTCGGGTCATAGCTGACATTGAGCAAGGTTACGGCCTTGGGCCCGGCGGCGGCCGAGCTCGTAATCAGGGCCGGAGCGGCGAGGGCGGCACCCACACCGGCTGCGCCAATCAAGATGCTGCGGCGAGAAGGGGTTTGGATCGATTTGGTCATACTGGCATGTCCCTTAAGGTGTGTGTCTGACTAGAAGGCAATCTGGGTGCGAAGGGCAGTTGCCTGATATTTTTGGCCGATCTGACGACCAGCAGCAGGCGTGAGGGCACCGGCGCCAAAGGCTGTGCCACCTGGCGACAAACGGTCCACATTCACGTCTTGATACTGGAGCATGATGCGCGTTACGGGATTAAGATACCAATTGACCCCCGCCGTCCAGATGGTCTGGTCACCCCCGCGCACACTATCGGCAGGGCCCGCCGCGCCGGCGCTGCCTGCATGCCAGTTCAGATCGACGGTCGAATAGCGCGCACCCAGTTCCCAAGCGCCCCACTGTTTCTTTTTGGGATCAAAAGGCTTGTCGATCTTGGGGCCGTCAAAGCCGGCGGTTTGGGCATTATAGCGCCTAGCCTCGCCGGTCAGGACCCAGCTGCCTTGAACATACCAACCAGAAAATTCAGGATTGGACAGGGCCGATAGCCGCCGATCTAGGCGGATGGTCTCATACTCACCTTGAATATAGAGGTTCTTGCTTTGGGCGGCCAATTCCAGCCCATAGGTGGTCAGGCCGTCAGCATCAATATTGCCGGTATCAATTAGACGGGTGCCATCGACCCTCAGCTCGGGCCGGTCACGCAGCCGCAGGCCATAGCGAGCGCTGGTCGCGTCGGGGCCATTATCGGCTGGCGTCAGGACCACAGTGGAATTGACTCCGACATGTACCAGCCAGTCATAGCCATGCAGCGGCGTGGCGGCGAGGCGTCCAACAAACGCCAATTGCTCGTCAAACGGATTGGTGGTGCTCAGATTGCCGACGGTCTGGCCGGTAATCGCACCAGAGGCAAACCAGTGATCGCCATTGGCATAGACGGCGGCGGCAGAGCGTCCATCACCGCCGCCAATGGCACGCACGATTTCTGCGGCTGAGCCCCGTTCCAGAAACAGCGAACTATTGGTCGAGCCTGCATCTTCTAGGCCGGTTGGCGGCGCGAATGCACCCACGCGGAACCGAAACGGCTTGATGCCGGAATACTGCACCCAAAGGTCTTGGACGCGGCCGCCCTCTTCGCTGCCAGAACCGCCAAATTCGTAGATCAGGCTATAGTCAAAATCCTTAAAGGCCTTGCCCTCAACCCCGATCCGGGCGCGGCGGAAATTGGTGCCGCTGTTCAGATCGCGCGCGCGTCCAGCCTCGGTTGCGTCGGCGAACGAGCCGCGACGAAAATCATTGGCGAGAGGCCCGGCAGGGTCTTGGGTAATATTGGCCGCATCAAAATGAACGACGCCGCGCAGCGAGGCTGAAAACTGACCATCCGCCGTGGTTAGGGTCGGGCGAGCATTGATCAAGGTGACCTTGGTTTCTTCTTGAGCGGAGCGGACATCGCGCAGTCCCTTTACGGTCGAGCTCTTGAGGTCCTGAATCTGGGCCGCGAGTTGCGCGACCTGGGCCTCGAGTTGGGCGATGCGGTCACTGGCCTCGGCCGGTTGTGCGGCCGGATCGGTTTGGGCCAGTGCCTGCGCGCTGACACCGCTGAGCAAGACGGCAAGCAGCATGGCCCGGGCACGACCGGATGAAAGCGGGCGTTGAGCTTGATGGGGTGAAGTGCGGTTCATGGTATCCTCGAGGGGTCTGAAATAGCCTTGTCACCTTATTCCATACAATTCCCATCGATAATGTATAGATTAAAATTGAAGGCCCTTTAGGTTTTCTAAAGCTCGGCATTTTGCTGCCTTCATGGCTGCGTCACAGGTCTGTGGTCTGATAGAATTGATTCGGTCGCCGTCTGGCCGCACCGCTGAAAGTTCCAATCATGGCTATGCCCATACCTCCATCGCCCTTGCAGCGGCCAAGCTTGCGGCTGTTGGGGCTTGGCTGTGTAGGCGTTTGCGCCCTGCTGGCCTTAGCGGCGACCGGTCAGGCCGCGCTTGGGCCAGTGCTGGGGCTCGCGGGTCTGGTCGCCGGCTTGACCGTATGGCTGGTCTTGCGGTCCCCGTCGGGCACAACCGGGCGGGTGAGCCAAGCCGATACGGCCACGGCCCGTCCCTCGCAGCCTATATCACCGCCGTTTGAGGCCATATTGCGCACACTGCCTGAGCCGGTCATGGTCATTGCGGCCCAGGAAATCGATGATCTTGCCGGGCAAAGAATTCAATTTTCCAATGCGGCGGCCCGGGATTTTTTCCGGATCCAGGATGATGGCGTCCTATTGATCACCGCTATTCGCAACCCCGATGTGCTCGAAGCGGTTGACGAGGCCCTGTTTGGCGGGATGGCGGGCGAGGTGGCCTATGAATTGGGCGGGGCTCAAGACCGCTATTTGCGCGCCTTTGTGCGGCCATTGGGTGAGACGCTAGACGGGCGGCGCCTGGCTTTGCTGATGATGCGCGATGAGACCAATGCTAGGCGTAATGAGCGGATGCGGGCCGATTTTCTGGCCAATGCCAGTCACGAATTGCGTACGCCCTTGGCCTCCTTGTCCGGTTTTATCGAGACCCTGCGCGGCCATGCGCGCGATGACGCCGCAGCGCGTGACCGGTTCTTGCAGATCATGGCCACCCAGGCCGAGCGCATGTCGCGGCTGATTGATGACCTCTTATCCTTGAGCCGTATCGAGTTGAACGAGCATATCGCGCCAGAAGGCAGTGTGGACCTGTCCCAGGTGATTGCCGACGTTGTCGATGCGCTTGGCCCCTTATTGGCGGAATCAGAGGTGCAAATGATCTTGGATGTGCCAAGGTCCGGGCTAGCCATGGCCATTGGCGACCGCGACCAGATGGTGCAGGTGGCGCAAAACCTGATCGATAATGCGGTCAAATATTCCAGAGGCCGCGGGCCCGTGCGGGTGGAATGCGTAACCAATCTGAGCGGTGACGCGGCGATCGCTTTGCGCGAGCCACAGGCGGCGCGTTTAGCGCTGCTGACCCCAGATGACGTCAATGACGGGCGCTATGTTTGTCTAAGAGTGACCGATTCCGGTCCCGGCATTGCCCGCCAATATCTGCCCAGGCTGGCCGAGCGGTTCTATCGCGTCGAGGGCCAAAAAAGCGGTGAGCGATCGGGCACGGGCCTTGGGCTAGCGATTGTTAAGCACATTATCAACAGGCACCGCGGCGGCTTTGGCGTGGAAAGCCTAGCCGGATCTGGGGCCTCATTTGTTGCCTATTTCCCTGTGCATCCTGGGGCCTAGGCGCGGGGTAGGGCCCAGGGGCCGGTTGCAGATTCGCCACCGTTAAAAAACTGTCACTAAACCGTCGTAAGCTCATTGCAGTTGCAGCTGATAAGGGCGCGACTCTTATGCGGTGGGGCGGGTGCGCCCCGTTTGCCCTTCAATCCGGACGGACGCCAAGCTCACATGTTGATCTGGATCGTATTTTTTGCCCTGGTGGCATTTTCGGGCCTGACCTATTGGCTGGGGCGGCGCAAGGCCTTGGCCTCGGCTGGCGGCGCGCCTGCTCGGCTGCATTCTTTGCCTGATTATTATGGCACCTATGTCGCGCTTTGGGTGGCTGTGCCCGCGGCCTTGCTCTTATTCTTGTCGGTCTCATTTGGCGGCCGGTTCGAGCATGCCTTGCTGGTCGCCAAGGCACCTGTGGCCATAACCGGCATGTCGGTGGAGCAAAAACAGCTCTTCTACCGCGATGCCGAGGCCATGGCCGAGGGCAAGCAGGCCAGCGAAGTCATTTATGAGGGCCCGGTCAAGGCGGCGCTGACGCAAAAGGCGCTGGAGGCCAAAAGCTATCGCGACAAGATCCGTCTGGGTACATTTGCCCTGATGGGTGTTCTGGCCTTGGCTGGCCTATTGCTCACCTATCCACGGATCAATGCCAAGTTCTGGGCCCGTAACCGGGTTGAAAGCTGGATCAGCAATGTCTTGATGATTTGCTCGATCGTGGCCGTGGTCACGACCTTGGGCATTATATTGTCCCTGGTCTGGGAAAGCGCGCGCTTTTTCCAGTCGGTCTCACCCGCCGAATTCTTGTTGGGCACCCATTGGAGCCCGCAGATCGGTATGCGTGATGACCAGGTCGGATCCTCCGGCGGTTTTGGCGCCCTGCCGCTGTTTGCCGGTACCTTTTTGGTGATGTTGATCGCCATGTTGGTGGCAGGCCCTGTTGGCTTGTTCTCGGCGATTTATCTGGCCGAATATGCCGGCCCCACAGCGCGGGCCGTCTGCAAGCCCTTGCTCGAGGTTCTGGCGGGTGTGCCAACCGTGGTTTACGGGTTTTTCGCGGCCTTGACCGTTGGTCCCCTGTTCCGCGAGGGCTTTAATGGCCTTGGCCTAATGCTGATGGATGGTCAGTTTCACGATTTGGGACTTTATCTCTCCCAGGTGCAAAACCAGATGGCCCTGGTCGCCGGCGTGGTGATGGGCATTATGCTGATCCCATTTGTGTCCTCCTTGTCCGATGACATTATCAATTCCGTGCCCCAGGCCTTGCGCGATGGCAGCTATGCCATGGGCGCGACCAAGTCCGAGACGGTCAAGAATGTGGTCCTGCCAGCCGCCCTGCCGGGTATTGCCGGGGCCTTCTTGCTGGCTATTAGCCGAGCGGTCGGTGAGACCATGATTGTGACCATGGCGGCCGGCCTTCAGGCCAAGCTGACCCTTAATCCGCTCGAGACGGTCACCACAGTGACGGTCCAGATCGTGACCCTTTTGACCGGCGATCAGGAATTTGACAGCCCCAAGACCTTGTCGGCGTTTGCGCTTGGTCTGACCCTGTTTGCCGTGACGCTGTTATTGAACATTATCGCCCTGCGCATCGTTCAGAAGTATCGGGAACAATATGACTGAGGCCGCCACCCCCGTTTCGGCCGACAAGGCCAAGGCCCGCTCGGCCTTTGAAAAGCGTCTCAAGGCGCGCCATGCGACCGAGCGGCGGTTTCGCTTCTATGGCCTAATGGCGATTGTAATTGCCTTGGGTTTTCTAGCCATATTGTTGACGCGGATTGTCACCCAGGGTGTGTCGACCTTTACCGTCCATTCGGTGGCGATTGAGGTGCCGCTGGATCCAGCGCGGATTGATCGTGCCAATCTTGAAGGCACCAATTTCGACATCATGGTCGCCGATGCGGTTTTAGCCAAGTTGGGCGAAAAGGATGACGATTTCGGTACCAAGTCTGAAAAGGTCAAGGACCTAATCTCGCCGGATTTCGGCTTTCAATTGCTCAATATGATCAAGGCTAACCCGGCCATTATCGGCAAGACCGTGACCGTGTCTGGCCCCTTGCGCGCCAATGCCGACCTCTATTTCAAGGGCGAGATTAAGCGCTCTACGCCGGAAGAAGAGCGCAAGCTGGACAATCAGCAGATCGATTGGCTGACCAAGCTGAATGCCTCGGGCGCAGTTAAGACCGGCTTTAATGTCGCCTTCTTTACCAAGTCCGACTCCACTGAGCCTGAACAGGCAGGCGTCCTTGGCGCGGTGGTTGGCTCGGCCATGATGCTAATGGTCACCGCCCTTTTGGCTGTACCGATCGGCGTGATGGCGGCGGTCTATCTGGAAGAGTTTGCGCCCAAGGGCCGCTGGACCGACATTATCGAGGTCAATATCAATAATCTGGCGGCGGTTCCGTCG
>CANGEH010000020.1 GCA_947452665.1 Caulobacteraceae bacterium | reverse complement strand
CTCTCCCGCTGAGCTATGCGTCCTTCCTCAAGAAGGGATGGGTCTATATCCCGCCCCGCCCCGGGGGGCAAGGGCTCTAAGTGGCCGGGCCGGTTTTAAGCGCGTCCAAAAATCCGCAAGCCGTTGCCACCGGATCGACCTTGGCCTTGGCGGCGGGCGACAGGGCGTCATAGGCCTGGCGCAGGGCGGTCAGGCACTTGACCTGATATTTGAACACACCTTGGCTGTAATCATGACCCAGCGCCTTAAAGCTAAAGGTCTCCTCGCCCCGGGCAATCGCCTGTTCATTGGCGAGTAAGAAGGGGAAATAGACCGAGCCCGCCAGCTTGAGCAGGCCCATGGCCGCCGGTGTGGGGGCAAGGCCTGGGTCTTGCCATTCGCCGCCCTCCCAGCCGCCTAGATCGTCAATATTCAGCATCCAGCGAAATAAATAGGGCGCGGTGTCGCGCATTAGGTCAGCAGCCGTGGGATCAACGGCGTTCTGGCTCAATTGCCCATACCAGGAAAAATCAGCCAGGGACGGGCGGGTTCCGAACAGGAATGGGATTTGCGGGATCTGGTCATTCAATAGGGCAAAGATCTGGCGGCCAGTTTCCTCGATCAAGGGCGCGTTTTGCGGCGTGCATCCGACCAAGGCCATGCGGCCGACCTGACGGTCGCGAATCGCCTTGGCCGTGCCTTCAATCGCCTCTTTCCCCAGCCCCATCATGCGGTCAAAAATGATCCAGCGGCTGCACTGGTCCTGATCGCGCTTGAGAAACCAGCGATGATGGAACATCAGCTTGGTTGCCCATTCATCGGCCATGTCTTCGAGCAGAAACGCCAAAAAGGCCTGGGCCTCGTCGGTGGGCACGATGGAGCGGTGATCGGGAAAGCGCTGTTCTAGATCATACAAGAGCGGCGTGGAATCGTTCATGGCCGTGCCATCGGCATATTCCAGCACCGGAATCACCGGGGCCTTGACCTTGGCAAACACATTGGGCGTATCGGCGCGCATCTGGACCCAAAGATGCGGCAGGCGGCGATAACGCAATATGGCGCGCATCTTCATGGAATAGGGCGAGCCTAGGGCTCCATAGAGTCGCATCAATCCATCGGTCATGTGTTTGCCCTTTCGCGTCCTTGGCCAGTCTTGCGCCGACCCTAAAATTTGCAGTTAGCCTGCCATATTAAACGGTCACTGGTCGAGTCCCTGTTTTCCGTACGCCAAGGCAAGTTTTATGGCGCAAACATTGCTTTTGCGGCCGGATTAGCCCAAGGGAGGGCGCATAATTTTCGATATGGGACATCCAATGACTGAGGCTCGACGGATTGACGGTAAGGCGTTTGCAGACAGTTTGCGCGCCAGGCTGACGCAAGAGGTCGCTGACCTCAAACGCGATCATGGCCTGACCCCAGGCCTTGCCGTCATCCTGGTCGGGGAAGACCCTGGCAGCCAGATCTATGTGCGCAATAAGGGCCTTCAGACCGAGGCCTGCGGCATGCTATCGGTCACCCATCGCCTCGGCGCCACCACGCCCCAGGCGGAACTGGTTGCCCTGGTCAAGGCGCTGAACGCGGATGCGAGCATTCACGGCATCCTAGTCCAACTGCCCCTGCCCGACGGCTTTGATTCCGATGCGGTGATTGCAGCGATTGATCCGGCCAAGGATGTGGATGGTCTGCACGTGGTCAATGCTGGCCTTTTGGCAACCAACCAACCGGCCCTAACCGCCTGCACGCCCTTGGGTTCCATGCTTTTGCTTAAGGATGCCCTTGGCGATTTGACCGGCCTGCATGCTGTTGTGATTGGCCGGTCCAACCTGGTGGGCAAACCGATTGCGCAATTGCTGCTGCAAGCCAATTGCACCGTGACCATGGCCCATTCGCGCACCCGCGACTTGGCCGCCTTGTGTCGCCAGGCCGATATTCTGGTTGCGGCGGTGGGACGGCCCGAAATGGTCCGCGGCGACTGGATCAAGCCCGGCGCGACCGTGATTGATGTTGGCATAAATCGGGTCCCGGCCCGCGATCCTGCAGCGGCGGCAGAGGGCAAGACCCGGGTGATTGGCGATGTGGCCTTTGACGAGGCGGTCAAGGTGGCTGGCCAGATTACCCCCGTACCCGGCGGTGTTGGCCCCATGACCATTGCCTGCCTGCTGCAAAACACTGTGACCGCCGCCAAACGGATCGAAAAAATTTAGCGCCCTAGGGTCATTCGTCAAAATTTTGCCACCCTTGATTTTTTTATCTGCACACCGGATGTAGATAGCCCAATCAAGGAGCGGTGAGTCGTGGGTTTATTCGCGTTTAAGACAGGGTCGCGCAAACGGTCGTTTGGCATGGCGGGCCTGGCCAGTTTGGCGCTTGTCCTAATGTTTGGCGCCCCGGCGCAGGCGGCGTTGAAACAGGCCGCCAAGGCGACGCAAGCTTCCGAAATTTCTTATGATCCAGCCGCTATTCGGGGCCAACTCGCCAATGGCCTGCGTTATGTCATCCTGCCCAATGCCAAGCCTGAAAAGACCGTTTTGCTGCGGCTTTATGTCGGCACAGGATCGTATGAGGAGACCGATGCCGAGCGCGGCGCGGCCCAGGCCTTGGCGCAACTGGCCCTAGAAGAGACCCGGCATTTCCCGAGCGATAAGCTGAAAAGCGGGTTTGAGGCTCAGGGCATCAGTTTTGGTGGCCAGCCCAATGCCAATGCCAGCATGAACGGGACCACCTATGGTCTCGAACTGAAGGATTATAGCGCGGCCAAGCTCGATCTGAGCCTGCGCTGGTTTCGCGATGTGGCCGACGGCTTGACCCTCACCTCTGCTACGCTCGAACATGGCCGGGCGGGCCTGACCGAGCAGTATAAGGACAGTCTTGGTGGCCCAAAGGAAACCGCCGACGCCCTCAATCGTTTTATTGGTCCAAACCTTCGCATCGCGACCCGCGATCCGGTTGCGATCCCCGCCGAGATCGCGGCGCTGAGCCTTTCTGGCCTGCAGAAATTTTATGCCAAATGGTATGTCCCGGCCAATGCCCAACTGATCGTGGTTGGCGATGCCCCCACCAGCGACATCAAGGCGGCGATTGAGGCGCACTTTGGCAATTGGAAGGCGTCGCGCCTGCCCGGGCGCGCAAAACAAAACCCAGCTCAGGACAAGCGCGGCCTGACCGTCATGACCAAGACCGTGCCAGGCTCACCCTCAATGCTCAATATATGCAAGGTCACAAGGGCAAAGCCTGAGCAGATTGACAGCCTCGCAAATCGATCAGTCACAACCAAGAATGAGGCCTGGATTACCGTTCTTAATGAGCGACTGGGGCGTCTAGCCAGCACCGCCAATGCGCCGTTTGCATCCGTCGGCATAGGCCAAGGTCAAGGCCGAGAGGCCTCCACAATCTGCCTTCAGGCCATGCTGGTCAAAGATCAATGGAAGATCGCCCTCGAAGCCTTGGGCACCGAATTGGCGCGCCTTGAGCGTCACGGTGTTTTGACCGAAGAAATCAGCCAAATCAGGGCTGACAAGCTGGTCGAGCAGGATAAGGCGATAAACCGGGCAAAGGAACGGTCCAGCCCAGACCTGGCCTATGATCTTGTACAGTCCGTCGCCAATCGCTCGGCCTTTACCAGCCCAGAGGAAGCCAAGCGCGTTACGGATGCCGTTTGGTCAGGCCTGAACCCGCAAAACGTAGCCCAAGGCTTTAAGCAGGGCTGGACCGGCAGCGGTCCCTTGATTAGCCTGATCTCTGACAAGCCTGTTAGCCCCGACGCGCTGAAATCCGCCTGGCTTGATCTGGCCAGTCAGGGCGATCCCGGCGCGCCCAAGGTGCCTGGCAAGGTGGTCTGGACCTATGATGATTTTGGGCCCAAAGGCACGGTGCAGAAACGCGAACTTGTGTCGCCAGCCAATTTTATCAGGGTTCACTTTGCCAATGGCGTAATCTTGAATTTCAAGCAAACCGACTATGAAAAGGAGCTGGCCTATTTCCGCATTCGCTTTGGCAGCGGCCAGAGGCAGATTGATCCAGCCTTAAGGTCAGCGGTCAATTTGGGCGGATCCCTGCTTTTGCCAGGCGGCTTGGGCCAGCTTAGTCTTGATGAATTGCGAAAAGCCAACCAAGGCAAACAGTGGGGTCTAGGCCTAAACATCGGAAGGGACTCCTTCTTGATGATTGGCGATAGTCGGTTGCAAGACCTAGACCGCGAACTGGAAACCATGACGGCGTTTTTAGCCGATCCCGGTTTTCGCCCTGAGGCTAATGTCCGCATCCCTGCAATCGTTGACGCCTTGCTTAAAGAATCTGAGTATCCAACGTCCAAGGTCTTGGTTGGCCTTTCCGACGTGTTCGGTGCCGAGAGCTGGATGGGTGTGCCCCCGCGCAATGACCTGCTCGCCACCCAAATGAGCGATGTTGCCGCGGCCTTAAAAGGGCCGATGCAAACCGAAGGGCTCGAAGTGACGATCGTGGGCGGCCTTGCAGAGGACGATGCCATAGCCTTGGTTGCACGCACGCTTGGTGCCCTTCCAAAACGACGTGATGCTTTAAGCATTCGACCAGATTTCAAGCCGCTGAGCTTTCCAGCAGGCCGCAAGATCCAAATCGACCTGGCTGCGGATCAGGAGCGGGCCGCCTTGCTGATGGTTTGGCCGACCTTTGTGCTGGAGGATTCGCGTCGAATGGAGGTCCGATCACTGGCCTTGGTGAGTGAACTGATCAGAACCCGCCTGATCGAGCGGCTAAGGGCCGAAAAGCTTGATACGGTTCGGACGCAAGGGAGCGCGCAATTTGCCAACCGATTTGATCAAGGCTCACTGGTCTTTCTGCTAGACCTCCCAGCAAAAGACTTGGCTAGGGTAAAGGCCCTCGCGGATGAGGTTGTCGCCTCGGTTAGATCGGGCAAGCTTGGAAAGGCCGACCTCGATCGCCTACGCAAACCTACCCTCGATGCCAGCATAACCCGCCGCCAAAACAATGGTTGGTGGATCGGCATTATGGACGGATCGGCCCGCGACCCAAAACTGATTGAAGCCGACCAAACCATGGAAAGCGATCTTCGCGCCTTGAAGCCAGAAGACCTCAAGGCCGCAGCGGCCAAGTGGCTCAAAACAGAAGCGCTGATCGAGGTGATCGCGGCGCCCAAGCCGGCGCCGCAGGTCGCCGAGGCCGCCGCGCCCGTGCCTGAGGTGCCCAAACCCTAATCGGGCCTTTCCAAACGCCGCCGCCGCATTCTAAAATCTCCCCAAGGGGAGTTTAGACTATGGGCGGCAAATTGGGGTGGTTGTTGGGTCTGGTGCTTGTGGTCGGCTGCACCAAGCCCCTCCCGCCCCCGCCGAGCGCGCAACAGGCCTTGGCCCTTAGGCCGCAGGATGCGCGGCTCGCCCGCCTTTATGAAACCTCCTGCAAGGCCTGCCATGCCCATGCCCAAAGCGGCGCGCCGCTCGTGCATGATCACGCGGCCTGGGACCCACGCTGGAAACAGGGTTTGGCAAGCCTGCAAGACCATGTGATCTTGGGCTATAGAGCCATGCCTGCAGGCGGCCAGTGCCTGACCTGCACCCCTAGCGACCATCAGGCCTTGATCCGTTTCATGGCCGACCAACCGGAGAAACCCTGATGATCTCACGCCGCGCCGCCCTCACGGCTGCTGGAGCGGGCCTGGTTGCCCTGGGCACCGGGGCCGTCTTGGCCACACGCGACAAGCCAGAGCCTGACGCGCCGCCTAGCAGCGACAATGCCGGTCGCACGGTATGGCGCAACTGGTCGGGCATTCAGCACTGCTATCCGCAGCAAAGGCTGGCCCCCACCAGCGAGGCTGAGATCGCTCAAGCGCTGAAAGCTGCGCCAGGGCCGTTGCGCGTGGTCGGGGCTGGGCATTCTTTTACTGCGCTCGCCACCACCGCAGGCACCATGATGAGCCTGGACCAGATGGCGGGCATTATCGGCTGGGACGGCGAGCAGGCCATTGTCCGGGCTGGAACCCGGCTGGGGGATCTGGGCCCAGCCCTAGCGGCCAAGGGCCGGGCCATGGCCAATCTGCCCGATATCAATAAACAATCCCTCGGCGGCGCCTTGGGCACTGGCACCCATGGCACAGGCAAGGCGCTCAAGGCCATTCACGGTGATGTCACGGCCTTGACCCTGGTCACGCCAAGGGGCGAGGTCATCGCCTGCTCAGCCGACCAAGAACCCGAAGTGTTCAATGCCGCCAGGGTGTCTCTAGGCGCTCTGGGCGTCATTAGCCAAGCCACCTTGCGTACCACCGCCAACCGACGCCTGCACCGTCACGTCTGGGTTGAACCGATCGAGCAAACCTTTGCCGAGGCCGAGGCGCGCTGGGACAAGCACCGCAATTTCGAATTCTATGCGTTTCCCTTTACCGATATGACGGCCAATATCACCCATGACGAAACCGATCTTGCGGCCACGATTGGCGGCCATTCGGCGGACGATAGTGTGCTGGAATTGATGCGCATCATGCGCAATCTGCTCGGATTTTCCACGCCCCTGCGCAAGGCCGCCGCCAAGGCCTTGATTGGCACATCAAAGCCCGAAGACGCGGTTGACGAGGGCTGGAAGCTTTTGTCCACCGACCGCCCAGTGCGCTTTAATGAGATGGAATTTCACCTGCCCGCTGAGAACCAGCTACCGGCATTGAAGGCCGTGATCGCAGCAATAGAGCGCGAGCGGCCCGATATCTTTTTCCCGATCGAGGCGCGGCGCATAGCCGGCGATGATGCCTGGCTGTCGCCGTTCCAAGGGGGGGCGCGCGGCTCGATCGCCGTTCACTGCTATTACAAGGACGAATTTGCGTTTTTGTATGACCTCGTCCAGCCCATCTTGCTGCAACATGGCGGTCGTCCACACTGGGGCAAGTTGCATAATCTGCAAGGCGCGCAATTGGCGGCACTTTATCCAAACTGGAACGATTTTCTGGCCGTTCGCCAGCGGTTAGACCCAGAGGGGCGGATGCTGAACCCTTATCTGAAGGGTCTGTTTAATGTCTGAGCCCGGCCCGTCGCGGCGCAGATTGCTCGGCACAGGCCTAGCTATTGGGGGCTTGTCCGCCCTCACCCTTGGAGGATTATCCATGCGCAAGCGCGATCAGGGCGGCCCGCATGCGCCGTATTTTCTCAAACTGTCACAGGCCTTGGAAAAGGCGGGCCTAGCCCACCCCACCCTGATCATTGACCGCGCGCGGCTGGAGGCCAATATCGCCGCCGTCAAGACCGCCCTACCCGCCCGTCAGGCCTTGCGGGTGGTGGTCAAGTCCCTGCCCAGCCTAGATCTTCTCGATGCGGTCACAACCGGCATGGGAACGCACCGCTATATGGTTTTTAACCGGCCAATGATGACCACCATGGCCGAACAAAGACCGCAAGGCGACTATCTGATGGGCAAGCCCCTAGCGGCGGCAGAGGCAAAGGCGTTTTATGAAGGGCTAACGCGCAATGCCTTTGACCCCTCAAGGCAATTACAATGGCTGATCGACACACCGGCGCGCCTTGATCAGTATACGGCCATTAGCCTGGCCAATGGCCAGCCCATGCGGGTCAATCTTGAGATCGATATTGGCCTGCACCGCGGCGGGTTTTCGGGCGCGCAAGCCTTTGGCGAGACCCTGGCGCGGATCAAGGCTAACCCAAACCTGATCTTATCTGGCCTTATGGGCTATGACCCGCACTTGTCGCATGTCAAGCCGGGCGAGGCGCGCGATAAGGCCCTAGCCCGCAGTCGCCAAACCTATCAGGCCTTTATTGATCAGGTGAAGGCCAGCGGCTTTGATCTTCAGGGTATGACGCTCAATACAGCCGGCAGCCCGACCTTTCACATGCACAAGGACAATCCTTATGCCACCGAGGTCTCGGTTGGTTCGGCCTTTGTCAAGCCGCAGGACTTTGACACCGATACCCTGACCAGCCACGTGCCCGCCGCCTTTATTGCCACGCCGGTGATCAAGGCCCTGCCCGAAACCCGCCTACCGACCGCCGAGGCCTTGAGCGGATTGTTGCGCTTTATTGATCCCAATACGACGCGGGCCTTTTTCATCCATGGCGGCCACTGGCTGGCTACGCCTATATCGCCACCCGGCTTGGAATACTCAGACCTGTTTGGTCGCTCCAGCAATCAAGAACTGCTGACCGGTTCGGCCAAGGTCGATCTTGAGCCCGATGACTATGTGTTCTTGCGGCCTAATCAAAGCGAGGCCGTGTTTTTGCAATTTGGCGACATCGCCGTATTCGATGGTGACCAGATCAGCGCCCGTTGGCCGGTGTTTAGCGTTTCGGCATAGTCTCGAGCGTGGCATTGGTCCAGGTCACGATCTTGGCCTGACAATCGCTCACGGCCGCGTCCAGGGCCTCAACAAGATCGCGCACCCGGTTGGCATCGGCCGGGTGTTCACAATCAAACAGGTTTTGGGCGATAATCGTGCGGCTGTCAGCATCGACGAGCAGGCCCTGCACATTCACGGCCGCTAAGGGCTTGCGACCGCGGGCATTATAACGAACCTCAAAGGCCCGCACATCCAGACGCAGGTTCAGGCTGGCCGACGCGCCATCGCCGCTGCGGATCAGGCGGGCACGGCCCTTGCTCTGCGCAAAGCTATTGATCAAGGAGGCATCGAACAGGAGGCTGGCACTGTCAAACCAGCGCGCATCGGCAATATAGGCGCTCTGTTGGCCGGTCATGGTCAAGATCCGATCCCCGGACGCGGCGCGGTTAAACAGGGTCGGCCCCTTAAGGATCGCAACAAGGGCCTGGGGCGGGTCACCGACCGGGGCCATGGTTTGAACGCCAAACCGGTAAAGCTGAACCGACTTGGTCTTGGGAAACAGGGTGATACAGCCAGCCAGGCCCAGCATCACTACCAGACCAAGGCCAGCGACCATAAGGCGCTTAGCGGTTTGAACCTGAGGGGTCATTGGCGAACCTCTAATTCCTTGGCCGGGGCCTTGGTGATCAGGCCGCGAGGGTTTTTCTCCGCTTCTGCCGTCAGACGGTCGAAAGACTGAGCGGCCGATTCCAAGGTCTCGATCGCTGCGGTCAGACGCGGCAAGCCGACCTTGGCGAATTCTGCCGCCGGGTCCTTAACCGTCGCGATCACGGCACGCGCATCCTTTGAGGTCTGGCGCAGTTCATCGGCAGCCACGCTCACATCATTCAAAGCTTTTTTGGCGTCACCATTGACCAATCGGTCGGTGGAATCGCTGGCAACCTTTATGCTCAAGGCCGCATCGTCAATATCCTTTAAGGTCGTTTCAATCTGGGCCAAAATGACCTTGCGATCCTTAGCCTCGGCAGTGACATCCTCAATATTGCGCAGGCTACGGCCAAAAATGCGGATATTTTCGTCCGACATCACCCTGTTCATTCGGTCCAGACTGTCAAGCGTGCGGGTCAAGACTGTGCCGCCCCCTTGAAGAAGGTCGGCAAGCGGCCCTGGGCGACTGCCAAGGACCGGGATTTCGCCGCGCCTGACCGTATCGCGCAACAGCGGCTTGGCCGGCGTGCCACCCGTGATCTGAACATAATTGACGCCAGTAATGCCCTGGGGCTCCAGCGTTGCATAGGAATCGGTTCGGATCGGCACATCGGAGGTCACCCGCGCACGCGCAATCACCCGGCTCGTATCCTTTGGGTCGAGCGCGATCTTGATCACCTCGCCAACCTTAATGCCATTAAAATGCACTTCCCCACCATCGGATAGACCGCGCACCGGGCCGACGAATGAGATGTTGTAGAAGGCATAATCGCGATTGAACTGCAGATTGGCCAGCCAGGCGATAAAGATCGCGGCCACCGCCACCAAGATCAAGGAGATCAGGCCTACCAGAAAATAATTGGCGTTTCTTTCCATTACCCGGCCTCTTTAGCACTGCTTGCGGGCTTTGCGGAAGCGGCAAGCGATGAGGCCGCTGCCCGGCCTCTTGGACCACAAAAATATTCCTGCACCCATGGATGGGTTGAGGTCTCCAGTGCCTTGGCCGAGGCCTTGGCAACGATCTTCTTGTCCGCCAGCACGGCGACCGAACTGCAAATCGTATAGAGGCTGTCCAAATCGTGCGTGATCATAAACACGGTCAGGCCAAGGCTGGCCGAGAGGTCAGCGATCAACGCATCAAATGCCCCCGCCCCAATCGGATCAAGGCCAGAAGTGGGTTCATCCAAAAATAGTAATTCAGGATCTAGGGCCAAGGCCCGCGCCAAGGCCACCCGCTTGATCATACCGCCGGACAGCTCGGAAGGCTTCAGATCAATCGCATGTGGCGGCAATCCGACCAGCGCCACCTTGACCGCGGCCAGTTCTCGCATATCGGCGGCCGAAAGCTGGCCATGCTGCAACATCGGCGCTTCAATGTTTTCCGCCACGGTCAGGTTGGAAAATAGGGCCCCACGCTGGAACAAGACGCCCCATCGCCGGTCCACCGACTGACGCTCAGCCCGGCTTGCCGTCGCCAGATCGACGCCAAAAATCTTGATCTGGCCCTCGTCAATCGGTTTTAGGCCAAGAATAGTATTGAGGAGGACCGACTTGCCCGATCCAGAGCCTCCGACCACCCCGACAATCTCGCCAGCCTCTATGGTCAGGTCTAGGTCCTTATGGATCACCCGCTCGCCAAAGCGCGAGACCAGACCCGATATCACCACCGGCGGCGGTGCGGTTTCCAGCGCGGCGCTCATAGGTCGAGCTGCATATAGATGAGGGCAAACACGGCATCGATCAGAATGATCGAAAAGATCGACTGGACCACGGCAGAGGTCACGCGGCGGCCAAGCGATTCAACATCCCCGCCCACCTCCATGCCCTGACGACAGCCAATGGCCGCAATCACACCGGCCATGATCGGGGCCTTGCTCATGCCGATCCAGAAATGGGTGGCCCCGACATTTTCGACAATCCGCTGAAAGAAAAACGCCGGGCCAAGGTCGAGCACAACCCAGGTGACCAACATGCCGCCAAAAAGTCCAGACAGGGTGGCGACAAAGGTTAAGATTGGAATGGCAAACAGAAGCGCGAAAAACCGGGGCAGAACCAGGGCATCAAACGGATCAATACCCAATACCTTCATGGCATCGATTTCCTGGCTCATCTTCATGGCCCCGATCTCGGCGGCGAAGCTGGAGGCCGAACGCCCAGCCAGCAGGACTGAGGTAATGATCACGTTAAATTCGCGCAGCACCGCAATGCCGATCAATTCCACCACAAACACCTGGGCCCCAAACTTGGCCAGCATATTGGCCCCCAACAGGGCCAGGACCGCGCCGATAAAAAACGTGGTGACTGCGACAATCGGCAAGGCATCTAGACCCGCCCGCTCGACCAGGGAAAAACATGCCGCCCAACGGATCTTTTGCGGCTGGGCTAGGGCACGCCCAGCCGAAACCAACAAATGGCCATTAAAGGTCAAGGTGGCAATGACATCATCAAGCACGCCGTAAAGGCCGCGCCCCAGCCGCTCCACCATATCCCGAAAGGGGCTGGGCAGGCGATGCGGGGCCTCTTTTAGTGCCGAGCGCGACTCTAAGACCAAGCTAATCAGGCGCAAGGTTTCGGGGCGGCCAATCAGACGGTCGGCCTTAGCGTCCGGCCCCAAGGCCCGGGCAAGGGTCAATGCCCCGACCGTGTCCAGACGCGCAACGCCCGATAGGTCTATCTGAACCGCCGTATCCTTGGCCAAGGCCGCATCAAGACGCGCGCCGACCTCGCCCAGACCCTGATCGGTCCAGTCACCACTGGCCACCAGACGCAACCGATCTGCGGCCCGTTCAAGCCGAAAATCAGCGGTCAATGGCGTCCTCACAGGGCAAGATCACAGGCAAAGCTCCAAAACTAAGGCCATCTTATCAGACGAATGCACCGCCCCCAAGCTGTGCCTTAAGGCACACGCCTTAAGCTGGAACCGCAGAGCCCCACTCGCTCCAGCCTAGGATTTTTGGTGTCCCCGGCAGATACATGCCGTCATGGCTCACAAGCTTAAAGCCAGCCGCCTCAATGCCAGATGCAATCGGCCGGGTCAGGTGACACCCGCCCGCCAGACGCTTCCAGACCGGCTCAAGCCGATCTTGCCATTTTTGCACCCCGTCATCTGGTGCCAGGCCATGTTCGCAAAACAGCAAGGTACCGCCGGGCTTGAGTACGCGCCGCGCCTCCGCTAGGGCCGCTTGCGGTGAATGCACCGAGCACAGGGTAAAGGTGCAGACCACCGTATCAAAGCTCTTGTCTTCAAACGGCAGGTCCTCGGCCACGCCCTTGGCAATGGTTACGTCCAGCCCCAGCGCCCGAGGGGCACGTTCGGCCTGGGCGCGCAGCTCATCGGACGGGTCGACCCCGTCAACATGGCTAACCGCCAAAGAATTGTAAAAACTGAGATTGAGGCCTCCGCCTATGCCCAGTTCCAGCACACGCCCGGTGGCCAGATGCACGACCTTGGAACGTTGCTTCATTATGGGCTTGGATGAACACGCACAGCCAATCAGCCGCGGCATGATGTGTCGGTCATAAAATGAGGTCATAATTTCCTCCATCATCCCTGATTGAATTCACGGAATGAAGGATCATAAGCTCATTGCGCGCGCAAAACCTAATCTTGTCCAATCAAGGGCTCGAAAGGATCAATTTTTCCCGATGCAACATCGGCAAGGCTAAAGGGCGGCCAGCCGATCGTCGTGTTTTCACTGGCCAGCCAGGCCATGGTGATCAGGTCGCGAAGGGTTGCGGCGCCAACGGCCAGCCGCTCTGTCGCAAAGGCCTTGCCCCGCGCATCCCCCAGTTTAAACCCGCCGTCTTTTTCCAGAGCATAGAGTGGCTCGACCATTGTGGCTGAGGCCTTCAAATAGGCCAGACTGGCCTGCTCAATCGTACAGCCGCAAGCGACCGGGGCGGGCATGGCGGCCTCGACCGCATTTTGCTCGATATTTTGCCGCACAAACTGGCCTTCGAAACGCGCATGCAGGGTGCGTGACAGGGTATAGGCCTTGGGATTGGGAAAATCGCCCCAGCCGTTGAAATGTTCGGTCACATGTAGGGGCTGGCTAGCATCGCCGACATAATGCGACCAGATGCCCAGATTATTGACGATCAAGGCCTGACGCCGCGCCAGATCGGCCTTGAGCCAGGCGCGTTTTTGCGGGGTCTTGGCCAAGGGAATGGCCAGGTTTAAAACCCGCCAATAGGCAAAATCCTTCGCCAACTGCTGCCAACCATCAATCATGGCATAGGGCAGATACCCGGTCTTGCTACTGTCGGTTCCGCCTGCGCGCAGGGCTGCATCAAACTCGCCACGCGTTGGCGGCAAAGGCTCCAGCGGCAACACCCCGCCAACCTTGCCCGCATCATCCAGATCAAGGAAATGGGCTGGATCGCGCATGGCGTCATGAATGCGCCCTGCGCCCTTGGAGCGGTCCGGCTCGCGCGCCAGTTCGCCTAAGGTCGTTATGGCTTCGGGGGTTTTTAGAAAGCCCGGCAAATCAGGCCCAAGCGCCTTGACCCCTAAAACCGCAATCATCCTGTGACCCGTCGCCCCCCAGGCCAGGGCCTCCTGCGCACAAAGGCTGAGCATAAGGGCAAGGGACAGGGCCTTGAAACGGCGGGTCATGGGCGCTCTTTGGGCTGAAAATTAGTCTTTGATATTGAAATCAGCTTCGACGCGCTTAATCCAGCCCCGAATGTGCGGATAGGCAGCCAGATCAAACCCGCCCTGATGCGCCAGCCGTGTATAGGCCACCAGGGCCATATCGGCCAGGCTAGCAACCGCGCCGACCAGATAGGCGCTGGTCGATAGGGCCAGTTCCATCCGGTCCAGAGCCGCATAGCCGCGCTGCACCAGTTTTGGCTCAATCGCCTCGGGCTTAAGGCCTGCCATGTGGCGCTGAAACCGCACCACGGCAATATAGGGCTCGTGGCTATATTGCTCCCAAAACAGCCATTCCAGCATCTTGGCGCGGTCATAGGCATCGGTGGGGATCAGGCGAGAGCCTTCGGCCAGATAGAGCATAATCGCATTGGACTGGGCCAGCATTCGTCCGTCCGCCAAGACGACACAGGGTACCTGGGCGGCGGGATTAATGGCCAAAAATTCGGGCGTCTTGGCCTGGTCGGCCAGAACGTCAATATCGATCCAGCTATAGTCCAGCCCCAAAACCTGAGCGGTCCAGAGCACCTTGAGGCAATTGCCAGACTGTCGGTCACCATAGATTTTCAAGGTCATGTCTCCTGTTGGCTTGACCAATAGGGTTGCTGAACGGGTCATTGGCGTTTATCTGGACTCGGCGCAAAATGCCAAGGCCAATCCAGAGATGCACTTGACCTTGCTCAAATTTCTGCGCGCAGCGGCCTTAAGCGTTTGTATTTTAGGTACCGTTCCTGCCTTAGCCTGCGCTCAAGCCCTGACCCAAGATACCCAGACACAGGCCAGTCCAACCATGGCGGACCCTGTCGCCAAGCCGGGCCCCGACCTGATCGGCGACCTGATTTCGTCCAGCCTGTCTGAGGTCAAGGCCAGCCTGCCATCGGTCGACTGGACCTTGGTGGCGCGGATGTATCATATCGGCAATCGCGGCGTTGGCGCGCGGGACTCGCTGGGCTGCAAGGTCGTGCCCCTGCGTACCGTGGCGATTGATCCAAGGCTTGTGCCCAAGCGCACCATACTTTTCATCCCGCAAACCGTAGGCCTGCCGGTTCCCGGCGGCGGCACCCATGACGGCTATTGGTATGCATCGGATACGGGCGGCGGCATTAAGGGGGCTATGATTGACCTGTTCACCGGCCATGGCGCCCGCTCCATGACGCCCCTGATGAAACAGGGTCTTAATCTGGCCAGGCTAACTACCAGCAAGGTCGGCGAATTTACCGGTTGCCCGCCGGCTTGGCCGCAACAGGACGGCCGTTAGGGCCTGAGTCTAGATATCCGCCCCAACATCGCCTGCCGGTCCGCCATCGGCGCGGGTCACGTGAATACCGCATTCAGTCTTGTCAGACCCGGCCCAACGCCCTGCCCGCACATCCTCGCCCTCCTCGGCGGGCT
>CANGEH010000019.1 GCA_947452665.1 Caulobacteraceae bacterium | reverse complement strand
AGGGGCCTGACACCAATGGCCGCCAAACTTTCAAAGTCGGGCGGGAGTAGGTTCGATCTTGGGCAGAATGCCGACATCAATGTGACACCGCTTGTCGACGTGATGTTGGTTCTGCTGATCATCTTCATGGTGGCGGCTCCGCTCGCCACTGTGTCGGTGGTCGTTAGTCTCCCAACGGCCGTAGCCAAGCCCAGTCAAAACCCGCCTAAGCCGGTCTATATATCGATCCAGTCTTCTGGTGACGTATATATTGGGGACTTCATAACCTCCAGAGAGACCCTGGGCGACGATCTTAAAAAGCAGATTGGACGACGCGATCCGACCAAAGAGCGCATCTTCATTCGGGCTGATAAGGACACCACATATGGTGACTTTATGGGCGTGATGAACGGGCTCCAGGATAACGGATTTTACAGCGTCGCGCTGATCGGCGAAGACAACTCGAAGTAAGGGCCCGTTACGCATGGCTGAAGAACAGCGAGACGTTGCCCATCCGGCGCATAATCCGTTTGACGGGGCTGTCCGCAGGAAGAGAAGCACGGGAACCACGGTGGCTATCACCGTCTCCTTCATCTTCCACGGACTGCTAGGGCTTTACCTCTGGAAGGTGAAGTTCGAACCCAAGATGATGGAATATTCGGACGAGGCAACCAAGGTGGATATTTATAAGCCACCTCCGCCACCGCCGCCGCCACCTCCGCCGCCGTCGGACAAGCCTCCGCCGCCGCCGAAGATCCAGCCGCGTCCGCCCGTGGCCCCGCCACCGGACGTGACACCACCTCCACCGCTGGAAATTCCGCCGGTGAAGAAGGAGGATCGTCGGGAATACACGGCGCCGCCAGTCGTATCCGCACCCCCCGTGGTGTCGAACCCGACCTGGACGCGTAAGCCAAACGGTGACGACTATGCCCGCTTCTATCCAGAACGCGCTCAGCGCCTGGAAAAAGAAGGTGCCGCGACGGTGAAGTGCGTCGTGACCACAAAGGGTGCAGTGGTGAATTGTCAGGTTCTTGCAGAGGAACCAGCTGATTTTGGCTTCGGTGAAGCCGCTAAAAAGATCGCTAGCCTCTGGAAGATGAAACCCATGACGGTTAATGGGGAGCCTGTAGAGGCAACCTATACGACCCGCCTCAGGTTCAACCTGCCGCGATAGGTCCTGTCGGATCAAACTAAACAGAAGCGCTCCAAGGCCCCGGCCTTGGGGCGTTTTTGCTTTTTGGCCCTGGGCTTTGCGAAAATCGCCTTGGTATATTATCAGTAGGGTCGATTTTACGGTCTTGCTAAAGGGGACGCGCATGTGTCTGACGGGTCATGCGGATCAAACACAGACAGGGGCGGGTGGTCTTGGCCGCATCCGGATGTCTCGGCGCGACCTGGTGCGCGGGCTTGCTGCGGGCACCGTGGTCGCCTTCACAGCGGGCTGTTCTTATAATAGCGCGCTTGGCCGCGATCAGCTCCTAATGGTTAGCGAGGCCGATCTGGTGCAGTTGTCGCTCAGCGCATGGGCCGAGACCCTTAAAACCGAAAAACGCTCCGATGATCCGGTGCTAAACCGCCGTGTGCGCCGCGTTGGACAGGATATCGTCACAGCCGCTGGTCGGGGCAACCAGCCTTGGGAATATGCCGTGTTTGACAATAAGGAGGCCAATGCCTTTGTGCTTCCCGGCAATAAGGTTGGGGTCAATTCAGGCCTGTTCAAGGCGGTAGAGAATGACGACCAGCTAGCGGCCGTGCTCGGCCATGAAGCGGCGCATGTGACAGCGCAACATGCCGCAGAGCGCTATTCTCAAGGCCTCGTCGCCCAGATGGGCATGGCGGCGGCTAATCTTGCCATCGCCCAGACCGATGGGGGGCACCAAAGGGAACTGAGCAAGGCGCTTGGTCTTGGCGTCCAGTTCGGGGTCTTGATGCCTTTTTCTCGCCAGCATGAGCTGGAGGCTGACCGCATCGGGGTCGATTATATGCAGGCTGCAGGCTTTGAACCGGTCCAGGCCCTCAAGCTGTGGCAAAACATGGCCAAGAGCCCAGGCAAGGCCAGCCCCCCGCAATGGCTATCGACCCACCCAGCGGACGAAACCCGCATTTCTGCGCTGCAAGCCTATCTGACCCAGCGCGGCTGGATGGGCACCAAGGCCTCAGTTTGACTGCATTAGCCCCTTGGCCCGCATCCAGTCGGTCAAGTGACCATTGACGGCCTCTGGGGCTTCTTGCTGCACCCAGTGCGAGACTTGGGGTAGGCGGTTTAGGGTCATGTCAGTGACATAGGGGCCATAGCCCTCGGTCAGTTCGAGGCTAAGGGCGGTATCCTCCTCGCCCCAGACCATCAGGGTTGGCACCTCAATCTTGCTGGCATGATCGCGGTCATAGGCCGCCAAGGTCTTGGTATTGGCCCGGTAATAATTGATCATGGCCGTCATGGCCCCGGGCTTGAGCGCGTTTTGCTGATAGTGATCCAGCACGGTTTGCGGGAAGCGGCTCTTGTCGATGGCCATGCCGACAAAAGCCTGGCCGATCGCCTTGGCGCCATTGGCGGTCAATAGGGCCTCGGGCAACCAGGGCAGTTGGAAGAACAGGGCATACCAGCTTTTTTTTCGCTGTTCGGGACTGCGTTTGAGCACATCCAGAAACACAGCCGGGTGCGGCACATTCATGATGACCAGACCATCTAGATCGCGCATCCGGTCATTGGCAAAGCACCAGGCAATGATCGCGCCCCAGTCATGGGCGATCAAGAGGCGGCGCTTGGCCCCCAGCGCATCGAACAGGGCCGCGACATCGGCCAGCAAATGCCCGATCTCATAATTCTTCTTGCCCTTGGGCCGGCTAGAATCGCCATAGCCGCGTAGATCGGGAGCGACGGCTCGCCAGCCAAGACCCGCTAACACCGACAATTGGGCGCGCCAGCTAAACCGGCTTTCGGGAAAGCCATGCAGGAACAAGGCAACAGCATCGCCCGCGCCGCACTCGTCAATGGTAAAGCTTAGCCCATTGGCGGCGATCTGGCGGGTTGTAATCTCGGTCATGCTAAATTTCCCCGAATAGGTCTGCGCGCAGAATGCGGTGTCACACGGCTTTGGGCAAGCCTTGGCCTGCAATTGCGCGATTGGGTAAAACAGCGGCTTGATCCCAAACCGCATGACGACTAAATAGCGCTCTCTCGCATTGCGAGCCGCCTTAGCTCAGTTGGTTAGAGCGCCGGTTTGTGGAACCGGAGGTCCTCAGTTCAAGCCTGAGAGGCGGTACCATCTTGGCCAAGGTCAGGTGGAGCAGAACCTCAAATCCCAGCCCTAGACCTGTCCATACTGGCGCACCCATGTGGCCATGGCTTGAGCGGTATCTGTGTCCGTAGCGTCTAGGCCTTGGGCCACCCCGCGCCGATCGGCCTCTGCCTTGTTTTGACTGACCTTGACCTTGCCAATCATCCGATCAATGCGAATTTCCAGCCCAATAATGGCCCGCATCTGTGCGGCAATATAGGCGTCTGGCGCGTCGTCCACCGACCACGGTTGGGCCTGAGCCTGTTCTTGCCCAAGGGTAAGGGCTTCGATCTGGGCCTTGAGCCAAGCCGTATCCTCAATCACAGTCAGGTGGCCATAGGCATGGACCGTGACATAGTTCCAGGTCGGCACGACCCTGCCGGCCTCTTGCTTGGTTGGGTACCAGCCCGGCGAAACATAATGCTGCGGCCCCTGAAACACGATCAGGACCTCTGATTTAGGGTCTTGGCCCTGCCAAAGCCGATTGGCCCTGGCAATATGGGCGCGCAGGGTGCCCAAGGGACCCCGATCAGGATCCAGCACAAACGGAACCGGATCAGCGCTCAAGCCGCGGCTGCCGTTGCTGATCAAGAGGCCAAGCGGGTTTTCGATAATCAGCGCGTGCTGAACCTCTAACCGATCTTCGACAAAGTGAGGGGGTTGGTACACTGGGATTGATCCTTAAGTGCTTTTCACCAGTCCAGCACGACGAGGCCGGGTATGTCGATAAAGTCGCCAGGATTCAAGGTGACCAAGGTGGCTTGATGCACCAAGGCTTGGGCGGCGATCATACGGTCTAGCATTTTGCGGCGCGAATAACCGCTGACCGCCAAGATGTGCCGATAGGCTAGGGCCGCCGCCACATCAAAGCTAAGAACGGGCAGGCTTGCCAGCATGGCATCCAGCCTTGGCCGGCGGATGTGGCTTTCGCTGGGGTCACGATAGACCCCGCCTTCCAGTTCGATCTGGCTGATAATCGAGATCAAGACCGCGCCTTCCAGAGCCGCGATCTTGCGCGAAACGTCTGGCTCACCATCGCGTAGATGGATCAGGACATTGGTGTCGAGCAGGTAGCGCACGCCTATAGGCCGGGGCGCTCGTTCAGATCATCTGTGTCCCGCATCTCAATCTGGCTAGGCCTTGGCATCTTGGCAAGTTGACTGACCAGAGCACTTACGGATGGGCGCTTGGGATAAATGGTCAGGACATCGCCCGACCGAACCAGGGTCAGCTCGACATCAAGGCCAAAGCCCACGGCCTTGGGCAGGCGAATAGCCTCGCTATTGCCACTCTTGAAGGTGCGGCTATCGGTGATGCGCATATCAGACCCTCCGGATATACATATATATACACTGGCGGAGGGTTTAAGTCCATCAATAGGACCGCGGCAGGCCCAGAACGTGTTCGCTGAGATAGGCTAGAATCAGATTGGTCGAAATCGGGGCGACCTGATAGAGGCGGGTCTCGCGGAACTTGCGCTCGACATCATATTCCTCGGCAAAGCCAAAGCCACCAAAGGTTTGTAGACATGTATCGGCCGCCTGCCAGGAGGCCTCGGATGCCAAAAGCTTGGCCGTATTGGCCTCTTCGGCGCAAGGCTTGCCCGCATCATAGAGCTCTGCCGCATGATAGGTCATGAGCTTGGCGGCGCGCCCTTGCGCATGGGCCCGGGCTATAGGGAAGGCGACGCCCTGGTTTTGGCCAATCGGGCGGCCAAACACCACCCGGTCCTTGGCATAGGCTGTGGCCTTTTCGACAAACCAGCGGCCATCGCCAATGCATTCAGAGGCAATCAAGATGCGCTCGGCATTCATGCCATCGAGAATATAGCGAAACCCCTTGCCTTCTTCGCCAATCAGGCAATCGGCCGGGATTTCCAGATTATCGAAAAAGATCTCGGTCGTGGCGTGGTTGAGCATGGTGCGGATCGGCTTAATGGTCAGGCCCTTGCCCAGCGCCAGCCGCATATCGAGCAAAAAGACTGACATGCCATCGGCCTTTTTCTGGCCCTCGGTCTTGGGGCTGGTGCGGGCCAGCAGCACCATCAGGTCAGAATGCTCGGCGCGGCTGGTCCAGACCTTTTGGCCATTGATCACATAGACATCGCCCTTGCGCGTCGCCGTCGTGCGGATGCTGGTCGTATCTGTGCCAGCCGTCGGTTCGGTCACGCCAAAGGCCTGAAGGCGCACTTCGCCACTGGCGATCTTGGGTAACCACTGGGCCTTTTGCTCAGCGCTACCATGCCGCAAAACCGTGCCCATGGTGTACATCTGCGCATGCAGGGCGGCGGCATTGGCACCGCAGGCATGGACTTCTTCCAGGATCATGGCCGCCGTGGTTAGGCCAAGCCCGCTGCCGCCAAAGGCTTCGGGGATCAGGACGCCCAGGTGCCCGGCCTCGGTCATGGCCTCGACAAAGGCCGTCGGATAGGCCCGCTCGCGGTCTAGGGCGCGCCAATATTCGCCGGGGAACCGGGCGCAAAGGCTGCGAACCGCCTGGCGAATTTGCTCAGAGGCGGCCTCATCGAGGCGGTGCGGGGGCAGGGCGGCTGTATCTGACATGGGGGCGCTCCGGCAGGCTAGGGCCTGTTTAGGCTTGGTCATGGAACTGCAACGGGGCCCGCGTCAAGCATGATCAGACTTGAGCTTGTGCGCGTGGCAGCGTAGCCAAGGCACAAATGCGCCAAAAGGCCCTATCAGGAAACCAAGCCCATGTCTGACCCGGTCCATTCTCACGCCGCCTTGCTTGAGCAAGAGTTTGGCACTGTGCCAGACCTGATCCGCTTTAATGCCCAGGCGAGGCCAGATCAGGCGGCCTTGGTCAAGGATGAGGCAGTCCTGACCTATGGCCAGCTCGATGCCCTGATGGACCAGATCGCGGCCAGTTTCCAGCGCGACGGCGTGACCAAGGGCCAGTCGATCTCGATCTGTGCGGGCTCATCGATTGCCTATGCAGCCGTGTTTTTGGCAGGCCTAAGGGCGGGGATTGCGGTGGCGCCGCTCGCCCCATCCTCGACGCCGGAAAGCCTAATCACCATGCTGGCCGATTGTGATGCCAAGCGCTTCTTCCTCGATGCTAGCGTCGCCAAGGCCTTGGCTGGCCAGACCCTGACCATGCCGGTCACCACGCTGGATGGCTCCGATTTTGGCCAAACCTTTGAGGCTTGGCTCGCCCCCGCAGGCAGTGTCCCAGAGCCGGTCGCGATCGCGCCAGAAGACCCATTCAATATCATCTATTCGTCGGGCACAACCGGCGCGCCCAAGGGCATTGTCCAGTCCCACGGCATGCGCTGGTCCCATACAGGCCGCGGCGGCGGGTTTGGCTATGGGCCAGGCACGGTGACGCTGCTGTCCACACCGCTCTATTCCAACACCACCTTGGTTAGCTTCTTTCCGACCATTGCCCTTGGTGGCACGGCTGTCTTGATGGACAAGTTTGATGCGCTCGGCTTTTTGAAGTTGGCCCAGGCGCATAAGGTCACCCACGCCATGCTGGTGCCGGTCCAGTACCGCCGCATTCTCGAACTGCCCAGCTTTGATGATTATGACCTGTCCAGCTTCCAGATGAAGTTTTGCACTAGCGCGCCATTTGCCGGGACGCTCAAGGCCGATATCCTACGCCGCTGGCCGGGTGGACTGGTGGAGTATTTTGGCATGACCGAGGGCGGCGGCACCTGCATGCTGCTGGCACATGAGCATCCAGACAAGCTGCACACGGTCGGCCAACCTGCGCCGGGCCACGACATCCGCCTGATCGATGAGGCGGGCAAGGAATTGCCGCATGGCGAGGTTGGCGAAATTGTTGGCCGCTCACCGGCCATGATGAATGGCTATCATAACCAGCCGGGCAAGACCTCGGATGCCGAATGGTATAGCCCAGAAGGCCTAAGGTTTATCCGCACTGGCGATGTCGGCCGCTTTGATGCCGAGGGCTTTATGACCCTGATGGACCGCAAGAAGGACATGATCATTTCGGGCGGCTTTAATATCTATCCCAGCGATCTGGAAGCCGTGGTGGTTGGTCATCCTGATGTCGCCGAGGTGGCCGTGGTTGGCGCGCCTTCGGACCGGTGGGGCGAGACACCGGTTGGTTTTGTCACCCTCAAGGCCGGGGCCAGCAGCACCGCTGATCAGATCAAGGACTGGGCCAATGCGCGTCTGGGCAAGACCCAAAGGCTGGCGGCCCTGAACCTGATCAATGTCCTGCCCCGCAGTGCGATCGGAAAAGTACTAAAGCGCGAATTGCGTGACCAGTTTTTGGCCGGAAACACGGTGGCATAATGGCCTTGAGCCCTGATCCTAAACCGCACGCTCAAATGCCCAAGGCCCCGGCGGGTCTTGATCTGTCGATCGTGGTACCGACCTTTAATGAGCGCGGCAATGTCGAGCGGCTGATTGCAGCGCTTGAAGTCGCCTTGCAGGGCATTGTCTGGCAGGTGAATTTTGTCGATGACGATAGTCCCGATGGGACGGCGGCGGCGGTCAAGGCGATTGCGGCGACCGATAGCCGGGTCCAGTGCCTGCACCGGGTTGGACGGCGCGGTCTGGCCGGGGCTGTGATCGAGGGGGCCATGGCCAGCGCCGCCCCGTTTGTCGCCGTGATCGATGGCGATATGCAACATGACGAGACGCTTTTGCCCGCCATGTTCGCGGCCCTGCGCGCCGACCGGGCCGATCTGGTGATTGGATCACGGTTCTTGCAGGCTGACGGGCTGGACAAGGGCCTCTCGGCCATTCGCCAAATGGGCAGCCGCGTCGCCGCCTGGCTTGGCCGCAAGGCCCTGCGCGCCGAGGTTAGCGATCCGGTCAGCGGCTTTTTCATGATCCGCCGCCGCCTGATCGAGCAGGTGGCACAAAAGCTGTCGACCGACGGCTTTAAGGTCTTGTTTGACATCATTGCCTCGCAATCTACGCCGTTGCGCATTCTGGAACTATCCTATGCGTTTCGCGAGCGTGAAGCGGGGGAGAGCAAGCTCGATAGCCGGGTGGTGGTTGAATATGCCGGTCTGGTGCTGGGCAAGTTGACCAATGACCTCTTATCGGTACGCACCGTCCTGTTTGGCCTGGTCGGGGCCAGCGGCATATTGGTGCATTTAAGCGTGCTCAACCTGCTTAAGCTTGGTGGTCACAACAGTTTTGAGCAGGCCCAGATCATTGCCGCCCTGGTGGCCATGACCTCGAACTATTTCATCAATAATGCCCTGACCTATCGCGACCGGCGGCATAAGGGCTGGCGGCTCTTGAGCGGCTATCTGCAGTTTTGCCTGGTCTGCAGTGTCGGGCTGGCGGCCAATTTTGCGGTTGCGGATCTTGTGCGCACCTATGTGCCGGGCTGGATCGCCGCAGGCACGGCGGGGGCCGCTGTCGGCGCGATCTGGAATTATGTCATCAGCACAATCACGGTCTGGTAGCCCCATGCCCAGCGCCGCCCCTGATCAAAAAACGCGTCTTGGCCAGGTCTGGCTGTTTCTAGGCCTGGTCACCCTAGCGCGGCTGGTTTTTGCGGCAGCCTTACCCCTGACCGATGACGAGGCCTATTACCGGCTGTGGGCCCAGCATCTGGATATTGGCTATTATGACCACCCGCCCATGATCGCCTGGCTGATCGCTCTGGGCCAAGGCCTGCTTGGCGACACAGCGCTTGGCCTACGGCTTGGCGCTGTGCTGGCGACGAGCCTGACCAGCCTTGTTGTGCATGATCTGGCGCTTCGGATGGGCGCAGGCCGCAAGACAGCCTTGACCGCCATGGTCTGGTTCAATGCCACCTTGATCGTTGCGGCGGGCGGCCTGTTGGCCGTGCCCGATGTCGGGGCCAGCCTGTTCTGGACCCTGTGCCTTTGGTGTCTGGTGCGGGCGCAGGGCGATCTTAAGCGGCCGGGTCTTTGGTGGGCCTTGGCGGGCCTTGTGGCCGGTCTGGCGACCTTGTCCAAATACTCGTCCCTGTTCCTGGCCCCCGGCATATTCTTGTGGGTAGTGGTCTCAGCTGAGCGGCGCAAGGTCTTGGCGACGCCCTGGCCTTGGCTGGCGGGCCTGATTGCGGGCCTAGTGTTTGCCACCAATGTCTATTGGAACGCCCAGCACGGTTGGCTAACCTTTGCCAAGCAATTTGGCCGGGTCGAGGCCAATGGCTTTTCGCCAAGATTTGTTGTCGAGCTGCTGATCACTCAGGCCTTGCTGCTCAATCCCCTGATCACAGGGTTTTTGCTGCGCGGGGCCTTGGCGCGGCCAAGGTCGGAGGCGGGGGGGCAGAGGCTGGACCTATCCTTGATCTGGCTGACCAGCCTGCCATTTGCAGCCTATCTGATCATCCATGCCCTGCATGACCGGGTCCAGGGCCATTGGCCCATGCCGCTCTATGCGGGACTGGCGCTCGCCGCCGCCGTGATGGCGTCTCGGCTTGGGCTTGGCCGATGGGGCCGGGCTTGCCGCGCCCTGGTGCCGTGGCTGGGTCTTGGGCTTGGGGCAGTGGCCTTGAGCCTAGCGGTTGCTCCGCCGGGCCTTTTGCCGCTCAAGCGCGACCCAAGTCAGGCCGTGCGCGGCTGGCCAGAGCTGGCCGCAGCTCTAGAGACCGAGCGCAAGGCTCAAGGCACAGCCTGGGTCGGAACCGTCAGCTATGTCTCCCTCGCCCAGCTTTCCAACCAGCCAAGCCTGCAAGCCCCAGTAGTCCAGATCACCGAGCGCGACCGCTATGCCACCGCCCCCGTGCCCAAGGGGCTGGACACGACCAAGCCCGGCCTGATTATCGACCTGTCGCGCCGCATGGGTGCCAAGGCCCTGGCCGCCTGTTTCACCAAGATCACCCCAGCCCCAAGCCTGACCCGAGGCGGCCGCCCCTATGCTGTCTATCGCGTTGAGGGCCCAAGGGTTGATGTGGTTGGGGATGGCTGTGGGTAGGGTCACTCGTCCAATCACCCCCAGATCGCATTAACCGCCTTATAACCGATAGTATTTATTATCTAAACCGGAACAGTCGGGTGGTTCTTGGGGAGGGGTTTATGGTGGATGCGGTGGCGGGCGCGCAGACTTCGGCGCGGGAGCTGATTTCCTTTATGATTGGGGTGCAGGAATTTTGCCTCGATATTGGCGTGGTGCGGGAAATTCGCGGCTGGACCGAGACCACCCCAATGCCCTATGCGCCCGATTATGTGCATGGCGTGATCAATTTGCGTGGCACGGTCATGCCGGTGGTCGATCTTTGCCGCCGCCTAGGGCTTGGCCAGACCCTCCCGACCCAGCGCCATGTGATCATAGTTGCCGTAGTGTCAGGCCAATTGGTCGGGCTCTTGGTTGATGCGGTCTGCGAAACCTTGACCATTAGTCCCGACGAGATCCAGATCCCGCCCGAACTGGGCTCCGAGGCGGCGCGCAATTTTCTCAAGGGCGTGCTGAGCATTGATGGACGCATGGTAACGATTATCGGGCTGGATTCGGTGCTGCCGGGCCCACTCGTCCAGGCCGCCTGACGGATAATTTCGCCAAATCGGCCATCAGGCCTTGACCTAGGGGCTGTGAAGGGTTGGCTTGCGGCCCATGACGCGGCCAAGCCAAAAGACCATTATCATTGCCGGGGGCGGGGCCATTGGCGCGACCTGTGCGGTGGTGCTTGCCCGCAAAGGTCACGCGGTCACCCTGATTGATCCGTCGCCGCTTGGCCACAATACTTCTGGCATGGCCGCTGGCATGCTGGCACCGGCGTTTGAGGCGGTGATGGACGGCTCCAGCCTGGCCATTTTTGAGTTTTATCTGGAGAGCATGAAGGGTTGGGCTTCGCTTCTGGCTGAGTTGGGCCTTGCGCAGAGGGATGCGCCGCCGTCCGGCGCGGTGTGGCTTGGCGAGGATGCCCCAGCCATGGCGGCTCGGTTTGACGCCTTGGGGGCCGATTATCGCCTGATCACGGCCAAGGCCGCCCAGGCCCTAGCACCGGGCCTTTGCTTGCCTAGATCCGACGCCCTCCTTGCGCCGCAAGATGGACGGCTTGACCCCTTGGCCACCTTGGCAGGCTTGCAATCGGCGGGCGAGAGGCTTGGCGTGGTTTTTCATCAGGGGCGGCTGGTCCGGTATGATGCGGGCAGGGCGGTTCTGGCCGATGGACAGGTGATGGCGGCAGACTATCTGCTCGTCGCTGCTGGCCTGCCCCGTGCCTTGGCCAGTCTGGCACCAGAGCTGTCGCATCTATCGCCGATCAAGGGCCAGTTGGTGCATTTTGACGGGCTTGGGCCATCAACAGGCCCGACCCTGCGCACAAGCCGTGGCTATGCCACCCCCACCGGGCGCGGGTTGGCCCTCGGCGCGACCATGGAGGCGGGACTGGACGATACTGAGCTGGATGCTGAGGTTGCTAAGCGCTTAACCGCGCTTGGCCGCGATCTTTTTCCCGCGCTGACGGCCGTTTCGCCCATGGCCAAGGCCGGTGTGCGCGCCGCCAGCCCCGATGGCCTGCCGTTGGTGGGGCCAAGCCAGGCCCCAGGCGTGATCTTGGCATGCGGTATGCGGCGTAATGGTTGGCTGCTGGCCCCGCTTGTCGCGGCGCAGGTTGCGGCATATGTCCAGTCTGAAGATCCATCGTCTTGGGCTGCGGTCTTGAACCCGCAAAGGTTCGATACCGCCCAGGGCTAGGGCCATTTTTAGGAAGGTTTAAGCATGTCGGGGTTTTGGCTAACGGAAGAACAGGACGCTATTCGCGAGGGCGTTGCCCGGATCTGCGCCAATTATGGCGACGAATACTGGCGCAAGACCGATGAGACCGGCACTTTTCCCGAAGGCTTTGTTGCCGACATGGCCGCTGGCGGGTGGTTGGGTGTGGCCATGCCAGAATCGGTTGGCGGCGCGGGCCTTGGCCTGACCGAGGCCTCGATCGTCATGCAGACGGTGGCCCAGTCGGGGGCAGGCTTTTCGGGCGCCTCGGCCATCCATCTGAATATTTTCGGCCCCATGCCCCTGGTCAAGTTTGGCACCGATGCCCAGCGCCAGCACCATTTGCCGCGTCTGATCTCGGGCGAGGACAAGATGTGTTTTGCCGTGACTGAGCCCAATTCCGGCCTCGATACCTCCAGCCTTGAGACCAAGGCCGAGCGCACCAATGATGGTTATATGATCAATGGCCGCAAGATCTGGACCACCAGCGCCCAGCGCGCCAACAAGATCCTGATCATTGCCCGCACCACCCCGAAGGATCAGTGCGCCAAACCAACCCAGGGCCTTAGCCTTTTCTATACCGATCTTGACCGCGCCAAGATCGAGGCCAATCCGATCCCGAAAATGGGCCGCAAGGCGGTGGAATGTAACACCCTGTTCATTGACGGACTGGAAGTGTCCAAGGACGATCTGGTCGGTGAGGAAGGCAAGGGCTTTCAATACCTGCTGCATGGCCTCAATCCAGAGCGGGTCCTGTTTGCCGTCGAGGCGGTCGGTCTTGGCCGTGCGGCCCTGAACAAGGCTGTGGCCTATGCCAAGGAGCGCGTCGTGTTTGGCCGTCCAATTGGCCAAAACCAAGGCATCCAGCATCCTCTGGCCAAGGCCTGGGCCGAGCTTGAGGCCGCCGACCTCTTGGCCTTCAAGGCCGCTGCCCTCTATGACCGCGGCCTTGAATGCGGCGCTGAAGCCAATGCCGCCAAGTATCTGGGCGCAGAAGCGGGCTATAGTGCCTGCGAGACCGCGGTCCTGACGCATGGCGGCATGGGCTATGCCAAGGAATATGATGTCGAGCGCTATATGCGCGAGGCCATGATTGCCCGGATTGCCCCGATCAGTCGCGAAATGATCTTAAACTATATCGCCGAGCGGGTGCTGCATTTGCCCAAGAGTTATTAGGCATTGGTTAACCCTAATTTCGCACCCTTGGCCGATGAAAATAGACTCAGTCAAGGGTGTGGTCACCGCGGCCCTTCAGCGCGCATCAGCAGCGACCGGGGTGGATTTTGGCTATCTGGTCAAGACCGCGACCCGCGAAAGCGCTAATAATCCCTTGGCGCGGGCCGGAACCTCATCGGCGGCGGGCTTGTTTCAGTTTGTCGACCAGACCTGGATGGCGACCCTAAAACAGTATGGGGCCAAGCACGGCTATGGCGGATTTGCTGACCTGATCGAAAAGGGCGCGGATGGGCGCTACCGAGTCGATAATGCCAGTGCCCGGCGCGCGGTGATGAATCTAAAGCTCGATCCCCAGGCCTCGGCCCTGATGGCGGGGGAAATGACCGCGGATCATGCCGATTATCTGCGCGCACGGGTTGGGCGTGAACCGACGGCGGGCGAGCTTTATATTGCTCACTTTCTGGGTCCCCAGGGTTCGGCCCGCCTGATCGAGGCGGCGCGCTTGCAGCCCGGCGCCTCGGCAGCCAGCCTGTTTCCGGATGCCGCTGCCGCCAATCGTTCCATCTTTTATAGCCAAGGCCGCGCCAATAGCGTGGCTGAGGTCTATGCCAACCTGACCCGGTCGGGTTCGCAGGCCTTGCCACAAACCCCGGCCCAGACCGAACCGACCGGCTATTTGCAATATGTCTCAAGCCGAGCCGAGGACAGGCGCGCCAATCAAAGGGCCTTGATCGAGATGATCCTCGGCGACCTGTCGCCCGGTTCTGACCCTGTTTCTGGTCAGGGCACAGGTATGGGGGCCGGGCTTGAGGGCGGCTTTGGCAATAAGGCCAGTTTTGGCAGTGCCTTTTTCAATGCCGAAGTGCTCAAGCTCTTGTCCGAGGCGCGCGCAAAGGCTCAGGCCAAGGGCGCCCTAGGCAAGACCATGGGGCCTGATTCCGTCTAGCCAACCGCCTTGATTTCAGCGATCTGGTCGGCGGAATAGCCAAGACCCTCTAGGATTTCATCCGTGTGCTGACCCATGCTGGGGGCCGGTCCCTTGGGGCCGTCATCCGCGCCGGGGAACCGTGCTGGACCGCCGGGTGCGCGGAATGTGCCGCCGCGGCCATCGGGGGTGTCAACAATACAGCCCGCTGATAGGGCCTGGGGGTCATTGGCAACCTCGGCCGGGGTCTGCATGGGCGACCAGGCAATATCGGCGGCATCAAGTCGCACGGAAACATCGGCAAAGCTCATGGCGCTAAAGGCTTCATCGAGCAGGCGCACCAGTTCTGGCCCGTGTTCGCGCCGACCCTTGGCCTTGGCAAAGCGCGGATCCTCGATCAAGTCCTCGCGATTAGCCGCCTTGGCGATCGGTGCCCAATCGGCATTACCTTGGCGTGGCAAGAGGCAGATCCAGCGCCCCTCAGCGGTCTGGAAGAAGTTGGCCAGCGGATTGATCGCGGTTTCGCGCGGCTTGGTCGAGGCCAGTTTGCCGAACCGAAGCTGAATGGCCATGTCCGAACCGATTGAATAGACGCCCGTGCGTAGAAGTGAGGTCTCAACCAGGCGGCCCTTGCCGGTGGTGTGGCGCTCAACCACGGCGGCGAGAATGGCCGAGACCGTAGCCAGAGAGGTGATGTGATCACCCATGGCCGTGCGGATCGGGAAGGGCTCTGCCCCCTTTGGCGCGGTCAGGGCACCCACGCCCGCGCGGGCCCAATAGGCGGCCATGTCAAAGCCGGGGCGATCGGCGTCGGGGCCGGTCAGGCCATAGCCGGTGACCGAGCAATAGATCAGGCGCGGATTATCGGCCATCAGGCTTTCATGATCCAGTCTGGCGCGCTTTAAGGCCGCGGGGCGCACATTGGTCAGGAAGACATCAGCGGTCTGGATCAAGCGAACCAGGACATCGCGTCCAGCGGGCTTGGATATGTCCAGAACGATCGACTTCT
>CANGEH010000018.1 GCA_947452665.1 Caulobacteraceae bacterium | reverse complement strand
TTATCGGGCATGGACCGGGCCAAGGACGAGCTTGGCATCACGTCCAAACTGATCTTGTGCTTTTTGCGCCACCTGCCAGAAAGCGCGGCCTTTGACACCCTAGCCCTCGCTGAGCCCTGGCTGGATAAGATCGCCGGGGTGGGGCTGGACTCGTCCGAACAGGGCCACCCGCCCTCCAAATTTTCCCGCGTCTTTGCCGCCTCCGCCGCCAAGGGCCTAAAGCTGGTTGCCCATGCGGGGGAAGAGGGGCCGCCTGCCTATGTCTGGGAGGCGCTGGATGATCTGCATATCCACCGCATCGATCACGGCAATCGCGCCCTTGAGGATGAGCGTCTGGTCCAGAGGATCGTCTCTGATGGCCTGACCCTAACCGTCTGTCCCCTGTCCAATCACAAGCTCTGCGTGGTCGATGATCTGACAAACCATCCGCTCAAGCGCATGCTCGATCTGGGCCTCAAGGCCACGGTCAATTCCGATGATCCGGCCTATTTTGGCGGCTATGTGAACGCCAATTTTATCGCGGTGGCTAAGGCCCTGAGCTTGAGCAAAGCCGACATCGTCACCCTGGCCCGCAACAGCTTTACCGGGTCATTCCTGCCCGCCGATCAGGTCGCCAAGCACTTGGCCGAGATCGAGGCCTATGCGGCCTAGGCCTACATCCGCTCGGGCGTCTCGATCCCCAAAAGCTCCAAGGCCTGTTCCAACTGCTTTAAGGTGGTCTGAGACAGGGCCAGGCGCGAGGCCTTGAGGGCCGCATCCTTGGCGCTCAAGACCGGGCAGGCGGCATAGAATTTGGAATAGGCCTGGGCCAGGCGATAGGCATGTTCGGCGACAAAATGCGGGGCCTTCTTGTCATAGGCCTCGGACACGGCCTGTTGGAAGGCGTCCAGGGTCAGGGCTAGGTCCCGCTCGGCTGGCTCGCCAATCACCATCTCACCCCCGACCAAGCCCTCATCCGCCGCACGACGCAGCAGGGATTTGACCCGCACGGCCTGGTACAGAAGATAGGGCCCGGTCTTGCCTTCAAAACTGGTGAACCGGTCCAGATCAAACACATAGCTGGTGCCGCGGAAGTTTTGCAAATCAGCAAATTTCAAGGCGGCAATCGCCACCTTATGCGCGGTCTGTTCAAACGCCTCTGGCGTCAGTTCCGCCCCTAGCCCCGCCTCACGCAGCCGCTCGCGAGCCTTGTCCGTCGCCATCTGGATCAGATCATGCAGTTTTAAAACCCCGCCGGCACGGGTCTTGAACGGCTTGCCGTCGGTGCCATTCATGGTGCCAAAGCCAATATGCTCCAGCCCCTCATCCGTGGCATAGCCCGCCAGCACAGCGGCGCGGAACACCTGAACAAAGTGATCGCCCTGGCGCTGATCGACGCAATAAAGCACAAGGCCGGGGTCCTGATCGCGCCTGCGCCCGACAATAGTGGCCAGATCCGTGGTGCCATACATGGCCGAGCCTTCGGACGAGATCACTAAAAGCGGCGGCAATTCGCGCTTATCGCCCTCGCGCACCACCCGGATGATTTGCGCGCCCTGATCCTCAACCAATAGGCCCTTGGCCTTCAGGTCCTCGACCATGGCCGGGATTAGGGGATCAGCATCACTTTCGCCCATCCAGAGGTCAAAATGAATGCCAAGCGCGTCAAATTCGCGCTTGAGCGCGGCGCGGCTAACGTCCGCAAAATGATGCCAAAGCGCCAGATAGCCGGGCTTACCGCCTTGCAACAGGGCCGTGGCCTTGCGCGCGCGGTCTCGAAACTCTGTGTCTTCCTTGGCCTTGGCCGCAGCGATCGGATAGAGCCGGTCAAGGGCGGCTAGGTCCAGTTCGGCCAGGAGGCAGGGATCAGGCGCGCCATCGCCCTCAGCCACGGCAAGCCAATTTGGGTTCTCATCGCCCGCCGCCACGATCAGCAAGCCCATCTGAAAGCCCCAGTCGCCAAAATGCGCGTCGCCCCAGACCGTATCGCCGCAAAACCGGTAGATGCGCTTGATTGATTCGCCGATGATTGAGGCGCGCAAGTGACCGACATGCATGGGCTTGGCCACGTTTGGCCCACCATAATCGACAATCACCCGGCGCGGTGTGGCCACAGCCTCGGCACCAAGATGGGGATCAAGGGCAAGGGCACGCACCCGATCAGTTAGGGCCTGATCACTGATGCGAAGATTGACAAAGCCCGCACCTGCGACCTCGACCGAGGCCAGCAAGGCATGACCGTCTAGGCCTGAAGCCACCTCGGCGGCAATCTCACGCGGATTACGCCGGGCGAGCTTGGCCGCAGCCAGAGCGCCATTGCACTGAAAATCGGCAAGGTCCGGACGGTCGGACACCCCGACCTTGCCCAAGGACTCGTCAAGACCCAAGGCCACAAAAACGGCCGAGACCGCCTGGCCGAGGGCCGCTTTTAGATCACTCATGGTTTGGTCGGTGCCGCCGATCCGGAATTGACGCGGAAGCGTTTGCCGTCGCGATTAAACTCAGCCATTTCCGGGGTGACGTCAAAGCCGATCAGGACCTCGAAATTGCTGCCACTGACCTTTTCATTGGCGCGGGGAATGACGATATTATCGAGCTTTTCAGTGATCAAGACCCGGTCCTGACCATTGGCAAAATTGACTGGAATGGTGAAATATTCCTTGGCAACCACTTCGCGATTGCGATTAGTGACGGCCACCCAATAGGTATAGGTCTTGCGCGGCTCGGCCCCCTGAGGGCCGCGGCCGAAGGCAAACAAGGCCTCCATCCGCATCTCAATCGGCTCAGACTCGCGATACTTGCACCCTGCCGAAATGCCCTGAATCTCGCCGGTATAGGCCACCGTACTCGAGGCCTCGCGCTTATTGACGAATTCAACATACCGGCCCGCATCATAAAGGACCTTAACATAAGGACAGGGACCGGCATTGCGCAGGCCCGGCAAGGGCGCTGCCTGATTGCCCCATTCCTCATCGCGCTTCTTACGCTTGGCATCGTCCTTGGCGTCATCATCGCCGCCGCCGCGCCCGCCCTGACCACCAGGCCGGCCTTGCGCTGAGGCATCGGATACATGAGCAAGGCTCAAAACACCGCTCATCGCGGCGATAACGAAATAGGCAATGATCGATGTGCGGCGCATGGGCGATCCGAAGCAAACAGGGCCGCCGCAAGATTACGGCGCTTTGTTGTGATTGTTGATAAAGGCTTCTCTTTGACCTCGCAACGTCATCTGGCATTAAGAGGGCTGGCGAATGCAGAAAGCTCGGCCTAAACACAGCATATGAGCCTCGAAATCACCACCTCCAAGCCCCACCTCAAGGTCATGTTGGCGAGCCCACGCGGCTTTTGCGCAGGCGTTGACCGCGCGATCCAGATTGTTGAGAAGAGCTTGGAAAAATATGGCGCGCCCGTCTATGTGCGCCACGAAATCGTCCATAACCGTCATGTGGTTGACAGGCTGAAAGCCATGGGCGCTGTGTTTGTCGAGGAACTGGACGAATGCCCGCCCGATCGGCCGGTGATTTTCTCGGCCCATGGCGTGCCAAAGGCGGTCCCGGCCGAGGCCACGAGCCGCAATATGCTGTTTTTGGACGCCACCTGCCCGCTGGTTTCAAAGGTCCATGTCGAGGCGGAACGCCATTTTGAAGCGGGGCGCGAAATTATTCTGATTGGCCATGCGGGCCATCCCGAAGTGATCGGCACCATGGGTCAATTGCCCGCCGGTGCCGTGGCCCTGGTCGAGACGGTTGAGGACGCGATGCGATTTGCGCCCAAGGACCCGCAAAAGCTGGCCTTTGCCACCCAGACCACACTGTCGGTTGATGACACAGCCGCAATCGTGTCGGTTCTACAAGAGCGGTTTCCGGCCATGGCCGCGCCGCATAAGGAAGACATTTGTTACGCCACCACTAATCGTCAGGATGCGGTCAAGCGCTTGGCGCAAGGCGCAGACCTTTTGCTGGTCATCGGGTCGCAAAACTCGTCCAATTCGGTTCGGCTGGTTGAGGTTGGCCTGCGCGCCGGAGCCAAGGCGGCGCAATTAATTGATGATGCCGGCAGTCTGGACTGGCTCTGGCTGAACGGTGTTTCCACCATCGGCATTACCGCCGGGGCCTCAGCCCCCGAGCGCCTGGTCGAGGGCCTGATCGAGGCCTTATGCCAAAGGTTTGAGGTTACGGTGGAGGAGATCAATCCCGTGCGCGAAACCATCACCTTTAAGCTGCCGCGCCTGCTTGCCGAAGGTGCGGACGCAAGCGGCGCTTGACGCGGCCGCCTTCGTCCCTGATCAAGCAATATGGCCGTTTATACTGACATTACCGATGCCGAGCTGGACGCGTTTTTGGCGAGCTATGACCTTGGCACGCCTCTGGCCTTTAAGGGTATTGCCGAAGGGGTGGAAAACTCCAACTTCCTGCTCGAGACCACAACCGGCCGCTATATCCTGACCGTCTATGAGCGGCGGATGAAGGAGGCCGAGCTTCCCTATTTCCTCGACCTTCTGGCCTGGCTGGCCCAGCATGGCTATCCCAGCGCCGCCCCGGTTGCGAACCGTGAGGGTAAGACGCTTGGCCATATTCGCGCCAAGCCCGCCGCGATTGTCGCCTTTTTGCAAGGCATGTCTGTGCGAAAGCCAAGCGTGCAGCATTGCCGCGAGGCGGGCGAGGGCCTGGCAAGACTGCATCTGGCGGCCAATGGCTATCTTGGCCGCCGCGCCAATGCCCTGGGCCAAGACGCCTGGGCACCGATGTTTGCTGGCCTAAAAAGCGCCGCCGACGACTTGAAACCGGGCCTTAGCGCTGTGATCAGCCAGGACTTGGATACACTTGCCTCAGCATGGCCCAAGGCCCTGCCGCAGGGCACGATCCATGCCGATCTTTTCCCTGACAATGTGTTTTTCCTCGATGACAAGTTTGCCGCCGCGATCGACTTCTATTTCGCCTGTGACGATGCCTTGGCCTATGACCTGGCCGTGTGCCTGAATGCCTGGTGCTTTGAGGCCGATGGCGGATTTAATGTCACCGCTGGGCGGGCGCTGGTGGCGGGCTATGAGCGCCACCGCCCCTTGAGCCTAGAGGAACGCGCGGCCCTGCCGGTCTTGGCCTGGGGCGCGGCCATGCGCTTTTTTCTGACGCGGCTCAATGATTGGGGCTCGACCCCGCCGGGAGCCCTGGTCAAGCCGAAAGACCCGCTGGAATATGAGCGTTATCTGGCCGTTCATCGGGCCGCCTATGTGGGCGGTCAGGGCCTGATCCTGTTTGGGGATGATGCGTCTTGAGTACCAAGGTGGTGATCTATACCGACGGCGCCTGCCAGCGTAATCCTGGCCCGGGCGGCTGGGGCGCAATCTTGATCTATGGCGGTCACGAAAAAGAAATCAGTGGTGGCGAGCCGGCCACGACCAATAATCGCATGGAATTAATGGCCGCCATCCAGGCCCTAGAGACGCTGTCGCGGCCCTGCGATATCGAACTGCATACAGACAGCCAATATGTTCGCACCGGCATTAGCGAATGGCTGGGCCTTTGGAAGGCGAGGGGCTGGCGCACCCAGAGCAAGGGCGCGGTCAAGAATGAAGACTTGTGGCGCAGGCTGGACGCAGCGCGCGAGCGGCACACGGTCGATTGGCGCTGGGTCAAGGGTCACAATGGCCACCCCTTGAACGAACGCGCTGACGCCTTGGCGCGCAAGGGCCTGTTGGACAGCCTTGCCGGGCTCTAGATTACCCGAACGCCTAGGCGCGCACCATCAAGGACGGCCTCGACCTGAATTTCGGCGCCAATCACCAAGACAAGATTGCGATCAGCCTCGGCAGGCCATTCGGCCCCGCCGACCAGAACCCGGCCATGGCCCTTGTCAAAGGCCTCCACCACCAGACCTTTTCGCCCGATCAGGCGCGCATTCTGGTCATTGATATCGTCGGTTTCAGCCACCCGTCCGGGCGGGAAGAACCGCCAGGCCACAAGGGTTGAGGCCATGGTCAGGGCGGCAAACACCGCAATCTCAACCGCTATGCCGGGGCGGAAAATCAAGGTCAGAAGGCCGGTCGCAATCGCACTGCCCACCGGCCACAAAAGCCAGCCCGTGCCCGTCGCCACCTCGATCGACAAGAACACGGCCGCAACTGCCAGCCAGACCCAAAACGGGTGCGCCATATAGAAATCAAACAAGCCCAACATGACCAGGTCCCAGTATCGGCAAAGCGCCCAGACAGCGCCTAGCCAAGCTTCATACTAGGGAACCCGAGCTTGAAAGGATACAAAACAATTCTGAGTAGTTTTACACCTTAACCGGATCAGCCTTGGCGATCGCCCCGACCCGGCCGATCGCGCCGCTGGCCTCGGCCAGGATATTGGCCACGATCTGGGCGGCGGGCAGGACATCATGGATGCCGCCAGCCGATTGACCCATGGCTAGGCACGACTTGTCCGCGTCCAGCCCATCAATCTGACCGCCAATGCCGCCCATGACATTATTGCGGATCGAGACCATGGCCTGCATCGGAAAGGCTTGAATCTCTTCGGGGCGCGCTTCCCAACCGGCGACATAGGTATTCTTTTGCACCCGCATCGGCTTGCCCGAATAACAGCGCGTGCGCACCGTATCGTCATCGGCAGCGGCGAGGATGGCATCCTTATAGACCTGACCGGCATGGGCCTCGGCCGAGGCGATAAAGCGCGTGCCCATCCAGACCCCTTGCGCGCCCAGCGCCAAGGCAGCCGCCAGACCCCGGCCGTCATAAAGCCCGCCTGCTGCCACCACCGGAATCTTCACCGCATCCACGGCCTGGGCGACCAGGGGCAGGGTGCCAACAAGACCGGTATGGCCACCGCCCTCGCCGCCCTGACAGATCACGGCGTCGCAACCGGCCTGCTCAGCCTTGATCGCATGCTTGACCGCGCCGCAGACCACCATGACGGTTAGGCCCGCGTCCTTTAGCCGCTTCATGATCGGCATGGGCACGCCCAGGCCCGCAATAAAGGCGCTGGCGCCGCCCGCAATAATCACCTCAACCGACTCGGTCAGGGATTCAGGCGATGCCGCCAACAGATCGACGCCAAACGGCTTGTCGGTCAGGGCCCGCACCTGTTTCATCTGTTCGGCAATAAAGTCTGGCGTGGTCCCGGCCATGCCCAGGACGCCATAGCCCCCGGCATTGGACACAGCCGCCGCTAGCTCGGCATAAGAGACGCCGCCCATGCCCGCCAGCATGATCGGGTGCTCGACCTTCAACAGATCGCAAAGGGGGGTGTGCAGGGCCATGGGTCGTCTCCAGATTTTTTTCAATCAAGACCGCGCGGGGCCACAAGCGCAAGCCTGACCCCGCGTCATTTGGCCTAGAAAATCGAATAGGCCCCATCGATGACGAAGCTATCGCCCGAATGATAGGCCGAGGCGTCAGAAGCCAGATAGACGGCAATGCCGCCAAAATCGGCCGGTTGGCCCCAGCGCCGGATCGGAACCCGGCTGATCACCTTGTCGGTAAAGACGCTATTGTCCTGCGAGCGGGCGGTCATATCGGTAGCGATCCAGCCGGGCAGGATGGCATTGGCGCGAATGCCGTAACGGCCATGCTCGACGGCCACGGCCTTCATCATCGAGACCACACCGCCCTTGGTTGCGGCATAGGCCTGGTTGCGGGCTGCACCTTCAATCGCCGCCAGCGAGGCCACCCCGACGATCGAGCCGCCCGGCTCACCCTTTTTCGCCCGCTCGACCATGTGGCGGCAGGCCTCGCGGAAGGTCCAGAATACGCCGTCCAGATTGACCGCCAAGGTCTTGCGATAGGTCTCGGTGGTCATCTCGACAAACGAGGGCGAGCCCATGCCAATCCCGGCATTGGCAATCACCGTATGCACCGCGCCCATGGCCTCAACCGCCTCGGCCATGGCCGTGACCACGGCCTTTTCATTCGACACATCGACCGTCTGGGCCAAAACGCGCACGCCATGGGCCAAGAGCGTGGCCTCGGCCTCAATATTGCGCTCGGCACTAGAGCCCCAGATCACCACATCCGCGCCCGACTGGGCCAGGGCCTGGGCCATACCCAGCCCAATGCCGCGATTACCGCCGGTCACCAGAGCCACCTTGCCCGCCAGATTAAACGGTGAATACGCCATGCCCGTGTCTCCCTAATTTTTGAACGTTTGTTTGACCGGTATCTTTAGGGGCGGGGGGCGGAAGATCAAGCGCGATTGGCTTGGGCGTGCCACACTTTCGCAAGTCAAATCGTATGACCGGCAGCGCTGAAATAGGCGCTGCTAAACCGACAAGCCGACCAGAAGAAGTGCCGCAATGACAAGTTCGAATAATACGGCAATCCAATTTTTTGGATCATTCCCTTGATCCAGAAAGATCGAAATAATCCGGCCAATTGCCGCACCTAACCAGCAAACACCCACGGTTAGGAACGCAATATCGCTTTTGGTTATCAAAGGCACTAGCCCCAAAAAGATAAAGGTGACCCCAAGTGTTCCTCGAAACTCAGCACGGCCAGCCGCCGTAATGGGCGTCAGGCCCGTGAGTGCAGATGCCCTTGCTGGAAAGAACAAGCCTAGACAGCCCATTCCAATGGTTAAGGCCGCGCCAACTGTATTGAGTAAGTTCATGGTCCATCTCCGATTTGCAAAAATGGCCCAACGCCTATCAAACCCGTTACTCCAGTGCTAGTACGCACCTTTTGGTTCCTGCGAAAATCGGAGCAGTGGCTAAGATGGCAATGTCACCAAATGTTTTATCGAGCAAATGCGCTTCAAGGCGTTACTTGGCGCTTATCGCCAGCAAATGGTCACTTTTGATCATCAATGCCTTGGAAGATGGCTCATCTCGAAACAGTATTTTGATGCATAGGATTGAAGGCATTTCGCAAAAAATGCTGACACAGAATTTACGACAGCTTGAAAAAGCTGGGATCATCAAGCGCGAAGATTTGGGTACTATTCCGCCACACGTGACGTATGAACTCACCACACTTGGCAAATCACTGAGACTTGAAGTCAGATCGCTGATTGTCTGGGTCGAAGCGAATTTTCAAGTCTAAACAGGCAATCTAGTTTTAGCGTTAGCCAGATCGCATCAAGGACGGCTTGCGCCTTATCGGTTAGTTAGTCGGCGGGTTTGGATTAGGATGCACTCGCGCGATCAAGCAGACGGTCAATGTCAAAATCCTTGACCCGGCCCGCCGCCACATCGGCCAGACCCAGATCGATCTCAGCTTTCAAACTGGCAAGGCCAAGCCGCATCACCGCAATCTCACCCTCGCGCGCCCTCACCTGAGCAAGCTCATAGGTGGTCTGCATCCGCATTAGGGTGTCGGCCTTGACGCCAAAGGCTTTTTCAAAACGGATGGCCATATCGGCAGACAGGTTGGCATGGCCGTTGAGCAGGGTGCTGAGCGCCTGACGCGAGACGCCAAAATGGCGGGCAAGCGCGGCGACAGTGATGCCGTGCGGCTCGACAATCTCGGTCTTGAGCCAATCGCCGACATGCCCAGCCAAGGATGCATGCATTTTAAGCGCCATGATAATCCTCCATGCGCGCCCCGAGGCGACCGATCACGCGTCAAGTGATGCTTGACGGCCCCGCAAGTGTCAAGCCAGACTTGACACCGCACCCCTTGTGGCTAAACCATCGGGCTGTTTGCGGGTAAAGACCCAGTCCTGGGCGCTGGACAGCTGGGCTTGGAAGGCATAGCCGCCTTGGTTAAAGGCCTTCAGACCCTCGGCCCGGTCGATGCGGCCATCAATGATAAAGCGCGCCATCTGGCCACGGGCCTTTTTGGCGTAAAAGCCAAGGGTGCGTAATTGGCCGTCTTTTTCGTCCTTAAAGGCGCAATTAATGGTCTTAAGCTTTAGGGCCTTGGCATCGACGGCCCCGAAATATTCCTGACTGGCCAGATTGATCAGGCTGGGATCGGCATGCCCCTCGGCGGCTTGATTGAGCGCCTTGGACAAACGGTCGCCCCAAAAATCATAAAGGTTTGCGCCGCGCTTGGTCTTAAGCCGCGTGCCCATTTCCAGGCGATAGGGCTGTAAGGCATCCAGCGGTCGCAAGATGCCATAAAGGCCTGACAATATGCGCAAATGGTCCTGGGCCCAGTCTAGGCCCGCCCGGTCTAGCTTGCGCGCCTGCAAGCCCTCATAGACATCGCCGTCAAAGGCCATGGCCGCTTGCAAACCATCCTCACAGGCCGGGTCAAAGGCCTTGAACCGCTCAAAGTTCAGCTCAGCCAGCTTTTCCGAAATCGACATCAAGGACCGCAGGTCCTGGCGCGTCAGCTTGGAGGTGGTCTTGGCCAACTCGGCAATATCGGATTTTAGCTGCGGCGTTGTGAGCGGCAGGCTCGCCCCCGTCACGGGGTCCAGCGGCGTATAGTCCAGGGACTTGGCAGGCGACAGGACGATCAGCATGGGCACCCCTTAAGGTCACGATCAGGCGCGCAGATACGACGGCTGAGGCCCTAGAACAAGACCCTCGGATTGAGGATGCGTTTGGGGTCCAGCGCCAGGCGTATGGCACGCAGGGTCTCGACCTCCAACTCGCTCTTATAGCGCAGGGCCTCAACCGATTTCATTGTGCCCAGACCATGCTCGGCCGAGATCGAGCCCCCGCGCCGGGCGACAATATCGTGCACCGTCTTGGCCCCCTGATCGCGCAGGGCGGCGTGGGCCTCACCGTCGCCGCCTTCGGGCACAATCACGTCATAATGCACATTGCCATCGCCGACATGACCAAAGGCAACAATGCGGCAGGCCGGGACCATGGCGGTCACCGCCGCATTGGCCTCATCTATAAAGGCCGCGACCTGACTGACGGGGACCGAGACATCATGTTTCCAGGCCACGCCCTCTGGCCTTTGCGCCGCTGACTGGCCTTCGCGGATCGCCCACAAGGCCTTTGCCTGGGTCTGGTCTTGAGCCAGAACCGCATCGGCGATCAAGGCTTGGTCTAGAGCCATGGCCAACAGCCGCTCAAGCGCCGACTCCGCCGCGCCCGGCTCACCGCTGGCGGTCTCGATCAGGACATACCAGGCATGGACCTGGCCTAAGGGCTCGCGCAGGCCGGGGATGTTTTTTAGGGCCAGACTGACGCCCAGCCGCCCCATCAGCTCAAATGCCTCGACCGCGCCGCCGGTCTGTTCCTTGGCAAGCGCCAGCAAGGCAATCGCGGCATGGGGCGAGGACAGGCCAACCATGGCCGTGGCGCGGCTGGGCAGGATGGGAAATAGTTTCAGGCTGGCGGCGGTGACAATGCCCAATGTGCCCTCAGCCCCGATCAGCAATTGTTTGAGGTCATAGCCGGTATTGTCTTTGCGCAGGCGCTTAAGCCCGTTCCAGATCCGGCCATCGGGCAAGACCGCCTCTAGCCCCAGCACAAGGTCGCGCATGGGGCCATAACGCAGGACTGCGGTCCCGCCCGCATTGGTCGAGACCAGGCCGCCAATCGTGGCAGAGCCTTCCGAGGCCAGGCTTAAGGGAAAATGCCGCCCGGCGGCGTGGGCGGCGTCGTGCAAGGCGCTTAAGGTTACGCCCGCCTCAGCGACAATGACATCGTCAAAGGTCTCGACCTCGCGCACGGCACGCATTTTTTCCAGCGATAACAGGATCTCGCCCTGCGGGATCTGACCACCGACCAGACCCGTATTTCCGCCCTGGGGCGTGATCGCGACCCCGGCCTCAGCACACAGCCGGACAATCTGCGCCACCTGCTCAGTATTGCGCGGCAGGACCAGCAAGGGCGTATGACCAGGCCAGCGCCCGCGCCATTCGATCAGCTTAGGTGCCAAACGATCAGGATCCTGGCTCCAACCGCCCTCACCGAGCAGGGCCTTGAGGGCATTGATCACAGAGTCGGGGACGGGGGCGGTCATGGGTGGAGATTAGCGGTCAGTCGGCGCTGCGACCAGCGGGATTTGCGCGATGGCTACGGGCCTTACGGCTTGAGCGGCAGCCAATCAAAGCGCTTTCGAAGCTCTGCCGATGCATTTTGCCGAAACCATTCGCCATGGGAAATAATCGCCTGGCTTGGCTCCCAGGCCAGAATGGCAGCCACAGCCCGCGCGCCGGCGGCCTTGTCGCGCATTCCTAGGCGAAAAAGGAGCGGGGTGCGTCCATTGGGAAAGGCTACACCTTCAATTTGGGCAATGAGGCGTCCAAGCCTGGATTGCTTTTCAAGCCGCACATTGACTATCAAATCCGTCAATATGGCCGTTCGTGAGGCGCGGTGAAAAAACACGTGCTCATCAAATGCGCGGCTGCCGGTAAACACCACGCTGTCGATGTCCGTCGCCCAAGGCTGTGCAGTCGATGGGTCCAACAGAGAGGAGAACGTCAAGTCGGGGCGTTTTGTTGGCAAACCGACCGGACCAATGAGCTCGGCGCCTGGGAAATGCTCCTGCCAGTCGCGCAAGAACAGATGATGATAGGTATTGGGCGCGACCAAATAGCGAATGGGACCGATTTGCTCTATCTGCTTGGCAAGGTCCGCATGGAACTGAATCGGTGAATGAATCCAGACATTTCCGTCAGCAAGGCGGACAAGGGTCATTCGCGTTCCGATCACCTGGCCCATAAACTTGATGTCTGGCCCATCCGCGATCCAGATATCTGTTCCGATTGACTCCAGTTTCACCCCTCGCCTCCTATACAGCCTTAACCTGCACCTCGGTCCGATTTCATGGCTGACCCTTATCCTACATAACCTGCCGCCCTTGTCAGCCGGTCATTGATCGCTTCGCCCAAGCCCTCGTGCGGGATAGGTGCAACCACAATCGCGCTGGGTTTTAACCGGTCGGCGGCGCGCAAATAGGCAAACAGATTGGCCGCGGCCTCGGCAAGGTCGCTTGTGGGGCTGAGATTAAACGCGCCCGGCATATCGGGTCCAAAACCGAGCAGGATTTCACCGGGCTGGGCCTCGATCCCGTTTATCCGCACCGGCGCATCGGGGGCATAGTGCAGGCTCAGGCGGCCGGGCGACTTGTGCGCATCGACGGCCTGGTCATCAGGATCGAGCGGCCCGGCCACGGCCTCGATTTGCGCACGCGTGATCGCGCCGGGACGCAGGAGCACAAGGCGGCCAGCAACCGCGGCCACGACTGTAGACTCAAGCCCCACAGAACACGCACCCCCATCCAGGGCCAAGGCCGCCGCAAACCCGGTTTCCTCCATGGCATCGGCCAGATTGGTTGGGCTGGGCCTGCCTGAGCGATTGGCAGACGGGGCAACGACGGGGCGGCCAAACGCAGCCAAGACCGCCCGCGCCAGATCATGGCCCGGCACCCGCACCGCCACCGTATCCAGACCGGCTCTTGCAAGATCACACACCTGGTCTGGCGCACGAATAGGAGCCACCAGGGTCAGCGGCCCCGGCCAAAAGGCACGGGCGAGCTTTAGGGCCCGCGCATCCATCACGGCCAGGGCCTCTGCGGCCGCAAGGCTTGCGACATGCGCGATCAGGGGGTTAAAACTTGGTCGTCCCTTGGCCTGATAGATGGCCGCAACCGCGATGGGATTGCCGGCATCGGCGGCCAGGCCATAAACGGTTTCGGTCGGCAAAAGGATCAGCTGGCCCTGCGACAGGGCCTCAGCGGCGGCCTGCACAGAGGCGGTGATCAGCGCGCCTTCTTGGCCGTCAGATTGATGCGCACCGTCACCCGCGCGGGAATGGCTTCCTCGGTCTTCCACTGGCCTTGTCCTACCCCAAACACCAGCCGGTTAACGACAATGGCGCTGGTCATCTTGGCCGTATCACCGCTAATCGCCAGAGTGAAGGGCAAGACGATGGGCCTAGAGATCTCGCGCAGGGTCAGATTGCCCGCCGCCTGGTACCGCCCGCCGCCCAGATCGGTAAATCCGGTACTGATAAAGGTCGCGCGCGGAAACTTGTCCGCCCAGAACCAGTCCTTGGTCGGTAGGGATTCATCGCGTGTCTGATCCCCGGTCACGGCCGAGGTCACATCAATCGCAACCACCACCTTGGACGATTTTAGATCCCTAGGGTCAAAGTTAATCTTGGCATCATAGCGGCCAAAGGTGCCTTCAAACGCCTCACCATTCATGCTGCTGACAAAGCCGACGCGCGAGGCGGCCTTGTCTACCGTCCAAGCGGGAGCCGCGAGCACTGGGCCCGCCGCCATGACGATTGCCAAAAAGCCGATCAGGGCGCGCATGGGTCAGGCGCGCTTCAAGAAGGGAACCATGCGCGAGACAATGGTATCGCGGTCAAGGAACTGGTGCTTGAGCGCCGCCCCGACGTGCAGACCGATCAGGCCATAGGCGATCCAGGCCATGACCTCATGCGCCTCGCCAAAGGCCTCGGCTAGGGCCTTGGCTTGCTCTACCGCCAAACCATGCACCAAGGGCAGATAGGGCAGGTTGATAACCCCAAACAAAAGCGTTGGAATATTGCGCGGCGAGGCCGAGACCATCAGCCAGCCGCTCATCGGCAGACCGATCATGATGACATAAAAACCAAGATGCACAGCCAAGGAGGCATACCGCTCCCAGGCCTTCATGCTGGCCAAGGGCGCGGGCGGCGGATTGATCAAGCGCCAGGCCAGACGCACCAGGCTGAGCACAAGGACCGTGATGCCCAAGGACTTGTGCAACTGAAACAGCTGGAACTTGGCCAAGCCCTTGGCGTCTTCAAGCTGCCAGGCCAGCACAATATTGGTGATCAAGATCAGGGCGATCAGCCAGTGCAGCACAATGGCAACCGTGGTGTAACGCTCACGCGCAGCTTGGGTCATGAAAGGCATCCCGACATACAAAAATCAGCAAGGTCTATTTCTTGGTAAATTCGATCTCAATCAAGAGATCAACCTGATCACCAATAATCGGCACATAGGTATTAAAGCCAAAATCGGTGCGCTTGATTGACCCGGTCGCGGAAAAACCGGTGCGCGTGCCACCCATCATGCCCGGCCCAAACCCGTTCCAGACCAGGTCTAGGGTCACAGGCTTGGTCACGCCCAAAAAGGTCAAGTCGCCGGTCATCTTGCCGGTATTGGCACCCGTCAGAACGAGACTGGTCGAGTTAAAGCCAATGGTCGGGAATTTGGCGGCATTCAGCCAATCATTGCCGGTCAATTTGCTGCTGAATGAGGCCGAACCCGTATCGATCGAGCTGGGATCAATATTGGCCGTGACCTTGGCGGCTGTTGGCTTGGCCGGGTCATAGTCAAAGGTCGCATCCAGACCATTGAAGCGGAGTGTGTAGTTGGAAAAGCCCATATGTCCGACCTTGGCGGTCAGGCTGGCATGGGTCTTGTCGATGACATACTGGCCAGACGGCAGGTCGGCCAAGGCCTTGGAGCTGACCCCAGGCGCGGCCATGGCGGCCGGCGCGGCAATGAGCGAAAGGCTGGCGGCAGCCGCCAGAACGGT
>CANGEH010000017.1 GCA_947452665.1 Caulobacteraceae bacterium | reverse complement strand
GCCCGCATCGGACCAAGGCCCGTCGCGACCGCCACCAGTGTGACCAGGATTTTTGCTGTCAGTTCCATGGACCCTTGTCCTCCCGAAAGTCGTGTACTGGTCGATGAGCGCCGCGACACCAGCCCCTTGCTTGCAAAGCCTGACCAAAAATGAGAGATATGTCAATAAAGCAATGATCGGATGCGTGGCCGCCAGAGCCCTTGCGGCCCTTGTGCCCAGATCAGCCAACACCAATATCAAGCTTCTCAAACCGAGCCTGATTTTCTAGATAGTCCCCATGCGGCCATTAGGGCCGCCCTAGCCTTAGGAAAAGACCGCCTAATGACCCAATCCAATGACCTGATCGACCGGATGAATTGGCGCTATGCCACCAAAAAGATGGACCCTGCCAAGTCTGTTGCGGCCGATAAGGTCGAGCGTATCCTTGAGGCGGCGCGCCTTGCCCCCACCTCTAGCGGCCTACAGCCCTATGAAATCATTGTCGTGACCGACAAGGCTGTGCGCGAACGCATCCAGCCCGCAGCCTGGAACCAGGCCCAGGTCACGGAGGGCTCGCACCTGTTGGTTTTTGCCGCCTGGGACAATTACACCGCCGAGCGCATTAATCACATGTTTGACCTGACCAATCAGATCCGCGGCTTTGAGAATGAGGGCTGGGAAAACTATCGCAAAATGCTGCTCTCGACCTATCCGCAGCGCGACGCACAGGCCAATTATGAGCACGCTGCCCGCCAGGCCTATATTGGCGTCGGTGCGGCCCTGATTGCGGCCGCTTTTGAAGAGGTCGATGCCACGCCGATGGAAGGCTTTAGCAGCGATGCGGTCGACGAGATTTTGGACCTGCGTGCCCGCGGCCTTCGCAGTGTGGTGATTATTCCGCTCGGCTATCGCCAAGAAGACGGCGACTGGTTGGTCAAGCTTGAAAAGGTCCGCCGCCCCCGCGACCAGTTCGTGACCGAGGTCTAGGCCGCGCAATCCACAAAACCAGCCGGGGTGAGGCAGGCCCTCATCCCGGCTTATCCACAATTGAGAGCCCGTATTGATCATATCGACGCCTCCGGTGGGCGCATCGTGTTAGACCTGTTTTCGTCAAATAGGGTTTGCATAGGCGGCGGGCCTCGTCTGACCTAGCCTCTCACGACCCAGATCAAGGCACACACATGACCCTGAAACATATGGTCTTGGCTGCAGTCATCACCGCCGCGCTTATGGGAACCGATGCCATGGCTGTCGAGGAACCGGTGTTCAAAACCGTCCTGCAAGAAGGATCGTTTGAGGTCCGCGACTATCCGCCCCTAGTGGTCGCCGAGGTCACGGTCAGCGGCGATCAGAAAGAGGCAGCGAGTAAGGGCTTTCGCCTGCTGGCCGGCTATATATTCGGTGGCAATAAACGCCGACAAAGCATCGCCATGACCGCGCCGGTCGCTCAGGCCCAGACCAGCGAAAAAATCGCCATGACCGCGCCCGTAACCCAAATTCAAAACGCGAACGCCTGGGTGGTTCGGTTTACCATGCCTAAGGGCTATAGCCTGGACACCTTGCCGCAGCCCAATGATCCCCAGGTGCAGTTGCGCACCCTGCCCGCCAGCCGGTTTGCCGTGCTGCAATTTTCTGGCCTCGCCGGAAAAGACGATGTGAGCGCCAAGACCGCCGAGCTGCAAAACCGCATCGCCAAACATAAGCTGCGCCCCACCGGCCCGGTCAGCCTTGCCCAGTACAATCCCCCTTGGACCTTGTGGTTCATGCGGCGCAACGAGGTGATGGTCGAGGTGGCGCGATAGGGGGTGCCCCCGGGCTTAGGGAGCATAATTATCGGCGGCTAACCACTTCGGTCTCGATGTTTCCAACATAACCCCCCGCGGACGGAACCGTGATTATGGTTTGGCCAGCCAAGGCCAGTCCCAAGCGCTTGGCCTGGCCAGGTTCGATCCGCACCCGATAGGCGCCCGGTGGCAGTTTTTCAAAATACAGGGTCCCGTCGTATTCGCTGCGCCGCTCCAGCACGACAAGATTATCGCCCGTTACAATTTGCACAATGAGGCCAGCCACGCCCGTCCGCTCACCGCTTGGCTTGTGAAGCATCACGCGTATCTGCACCTCGCCGACGGGTTTGAGGCCATAGAATATCTGGGTCACTCGTCCAGGCCTTGCACTCATCTGCACAACATCCGCCGGCGGCACCGTATAGGCCTCGTCTAGGGCATCGCTCAGCACACGGATTCGCGCGTCCGAATCGATGCCAAGCCCAGTCAGCAGCGCGGTGCCTTGGGCATTGGTCACAACCAAACGGCCTTGGCTTTCCAAAGGCAGATTGGCGACGACCGCCTCCCCCGGTTGCGGGCGTCCATCGCCATTGCTATCCACAAAGGCGGTCAAGACGGCCGCGCCGCCCGATGTCGCCCCTGGGCTGACAAACCGGTACCCGCCTTGGGCGGGATCAAACAACAGGCCAAAGGCAAGTTGAACCCCCAGTCGCGCGTCGCGCCTTTGCGTGTCGAAGCCGGCATTGACACTCAAACTGGCCTGGCTCAACCGCCAAACATTGGCGATTTGGAAGACCGTCGCCCTATTGGAAGACAAGGTCTGGCTCAGCGTCATATGCAGGCTATTGCGCGGCGACAAGGCGTGATCATAGCTCGCAAAAAAGGACTGCGGCTGCAGGTTGGGCAGGATCTGGTAGCGTAGGCCGCCACGGACCTGGCCACCACCGGCCAAAAGGCGCGAAGCCTCGATCTGGCCTGAAAAGGCCGAGCGCGTTCGCTCGTTTTGGCTTGAAGCTTGCGAAAAACCTAGACTTGAGGACAGGAAGCTAGCCCGCGCCGCAAATGAAAATCGGGCATCCGCGGTCGTCAAAACCGAGTCGTCTTGTTTTTCGTCGCGCTGGATGGTCAGCGAAATGGGAATGCCAGAACCGGCCCTAGCAATCCGCCCCACCCCGTCTAGCCGCAGCCCGCTGGCATGCCTTAACAAGGCCCCTGCGCCCAGGCCAGATCGGTTGTTTTCATCGTAAAACGGCCCGCTATATTCGCCCTGATGCGCGAGGAATGACACACCGCGGACCTGACCGGCAAGATTAAGCGCGGCCGCTTGCCCGCCACCAAGGTCCTTTGCAAGATCGAGTTGCATAGCCGTGCCGATAAGCGATGTTCTCAGTCCACCAATCAAAACGTCCCGGTTCTGATTAAGAATTGGCCGATAGTGTGAATAGCCAGCCACCATGGTTACGGCGCGATTTATACCGTATTCCAGCACAGCGGCAGTCCTTAGTTCAGGCTGCGCCAAGGTCGGGGAAATCTCGACGAGGTTGGTGCCCGCCTCTATAGCGCCAAAACTGAAGGCCAGCTTGCCCCGGTCAAGCTGACCAGTGCCGAAATTGAAGTGGCGCACGGACTGACGTTGTTCGCCGTGCGGGCCATAGAATACCAGCCGCAAGGTGTTGGCCCCATAGGTCAGAGGCACGTCGCGAAATTCGTACAGGCCTTGGCTGGATTGTGTCTGTAAGGCCTGGAGCAGTTCATTCGCATAGAGCTCAACCTGCCATCCCTCTGGCAATTCGCCGCGCAGATCGGTGTGGCTGAACACACTGCTAGGTCCGCGCGTGCCGGTGCTGAAATAGACGCCCCGGCCACTGCGGCTATGCGCACCAAGACCAAGACTTGGCGTGAAGGTGTCGCCCAACTCAAACTGCGTTACGCTCAAGGGCCCAAATATCTGACCATTGGGGTCCTTCTTAAACAGCGTAAATCGTACATCACTCAACTTTCCCGCCGAATCCGAGTGGGCAAACAACTGCATCCCGGCATGGCCAATATCGCCAGCCGCCCGAACATCATACTGACCCACCGTGTGCGGACGACTAAGCCCAGCGCCGAGATTGAGCGCGACGTCAAAAGATGGCGGGGTATAGGCAAGATAGGGCGTATCGATCTTCATGACCGACCATTGGTTCTGAAAAACCCCAATACTGCCTTGGCGGCGCTGCCTTTGCAGGCGCAACTGAAACGGCAGCGGCTCACGCGGTTTCAGTTTAAGGATTAAACCGCGGGCATCGAATGTCAGGTTTACCGGCAATAGTTTTTCCATAAGATCTAGCCGGATATAGAGGTCGTCATAATACAGGCTTGCCTGGTCTTGCCCAATGGTCAGGGTTTGGCCGTTTAAACTTGCTGTGCGATTATCGAGCTCGAATGCAAATCTGTGACTTTCGTCTATAATCCAACCGCTTGCCTTCCGTTCTGATGGATAGACCGTGATCGCCAGGTCAAGTGCCCGTGCCAGTTCACCAAGCGGTAGATAGACCCCATTTCGCGACGAATAGGCCGAAAGCGCATCCGCCAACTGATCGGGCCCAACCGTAACCGCGACGAGCAACTGATCTTCGCTGACAAACAGCGCGTCCGACCGCCCAAGCGGGTTTGGCTGGGCCTTGCCGCGCTCGGCCTGTTCGGGAGGCTGTTGCGGCCGCGCGCACGCGGGCATCGCCAGCCCGATACAAAAAAGCGCAATGCAACAGAAACATGCCGCCATCCTCACGGCGCGATAAATTCACTCCGAAATGCGTAATCGGCCCGGTTGAGGTCCTGGTCTCGCCAAGCGATCGACAGGCGTTCCCCTGCGGCCAACTTGCGCACAAGCGGCACCTTTAGGCGCAATTGCCCAAGTTCAGGATACACCCCGATGCCGTTAACTTCGCCCACTACAGGTCCGTTCTGACCGCCTGAGCGCACCACAATGTCACCATAGAGCGATGCGGTTCCGTCCCGCTCCAGATCCATCTCGAGCAGGGCATGATCGGCTTGGGCCACACTGGTGACATTCTTGATATGCCCGCGGGCCTCGACCGGGCCCTGGCGATAAATGACCGGGATACCGAGGCTATAGAGGGCAAGCACGCGCACAGAGAGCGCCTTGGCTTCGCCCGAAGCGCCGACCTGCTCTGCGATAAGGCCAGTTTCCTCTGGCGGCAGGGCGGTGATCATTAGGTGGGTACGGTATTCGCCGGGGGCAGCGTCGAGAGGCGGGTGGGCGCGGATTCGAACGGTTTGGCTCTCATGCGGCGCCAACCAAATTCGCCGAGGCGTCACCAACATCAAGTCTCGTGCGGACTTCAGCTTGGCGATGTTTTCGGCGGCAGACGGATCGGACTGAAGCTCTGAAACCTTCCGAATCCGGCCGTCCGCGAGCATGATCTCATCGACTAAATCGACGCTGTAAAATCCAGACGTCCCGCCTTGGTTAAACACATAGACGGTCGCCGAACGGGTCTTGGCGTCTAGAACGAGGCGCTTAGGAGACAGGTTCAGATCGGCGCCAAGCGCGCCAATATCAAGGCTAGGTCCCGCCCCAAGCGGGGCCGCGTGCGCCACGGCCATGGCCTGTGTGGCGGCTATAATGGCTAGGCCAAGAATAAGGGGCGGCAGACTGCGGTGCATAGGGTTGGGCTTTCGATAAAATGGCCGGATATTCGCAGACCAAGGCGCGGCCGCACCCTCGCACCGCCGCGCCTTAAGCCTGTTTTGAGGGTCTAGGATCTGGCGTTAGGGATAGTTCACAGCCACCTTATAGGTGCCTGAATACTTGCCAGATTTCGTGCTGCCCGGAATGCTGAGTACGCCCCCCACGGCAAATCCAGCAGAGTTGTCCTTCAAATAGGTCGGCAAGCTAGAGACCTTGGTCTCGCCCTTGATGTCCCCCGAAAAACCCGAGATCGCGGAATCCACAAAGACGCTAATGGCGGTGTTGGCCTCGCCGGTGACCTCAAACATGCCGACCTGCCCAATATTGGCCGCAACAGCCCCGACCCCGCCCGCAACCGAGCGACCGCCATCGCGTGGGTCAATCATAACCTCACCACCGCCCTCGCCAGAGGTGATCGAGCCAAAGTCTAGGCCCTGGGTCTGGGTTACAGTGATGGGCGTTAAAATAGTAACCGCGGCGGTCCCAGCGGTCGACGCGCCGTTCACACTGTCCGCAAGCGCCGGTGCTACGGCGCCAAATATTGCGATTATGCCGACACTCATCAGGATAATTCGTTTCATGATTTGCTCCATCTAGACATTTGACAATCGGCCCAATTACAGCCGCGAGGCACAAATGGCCGTTCATGTTCGGTCGGGAAATGACATATGTTGAAGCGCTAAGGTTTAGCGTCGGCGGCAAACCCCTCGAAATTGATAAGGCATTGACGATAATGACAATTGCACCGCGCACGCACCGCCCTGCGACGGACAGACACCGGGCTTTTTGCTGTCTGATCGGGAAATGCCGACGACCTAGCAGGGCATTAGGCCTGTGGCGCTTGGGCGAACACAATGCGCGGCGAAATGGCGAAGTGCGCCGCCTAGATCGCCCCCAGGTATCAGCGACCTTGACGACGACGAACAGCGATGAGGAAGAAGTCTATTCCATGAAGAGCAAGGTTAAACAAAATATCGTTCGGATTGGCGTCAATTACCAATTCTAACCAACCAAGCCTATGTGCGTTAACCGCCCCTGGGCGTGGTGGTAAAATGACTTTCGCCATTTGCGCCGCCTATTGGACCGAAAATCCAATAGGCGGCGTGTTTAAGAGGCCTTGGCCAAGCCCAAGCCTCGTACGGGTCACCCAGCAGCGCGTAAAACTCTGGTAAAAAGGTCACAAGGTGGCCCATCCCCGATCAGCCGTGACGAGACAAGGCATCAGCCCCAATTAGGATTGAGCGGTCCTGTGAAATTGAAGCCTAGCCACGCGCCGGGTCGCTTCACAGACTATTTTGCAAATGATATTCGCTTTTGGGATTGAACAGACAAGAGAGCCATTTGCCTGCGGCAAGGACCCAACCCATGCACCTACAATTCTCGCCCGACGATCTGGCCTTTCGTCAAGAGGTTCGAGACTTTCTGGACGCGCATTTGACCGAGGACCTGCGCGCTGCGGGGGCGGCGCGGATTGGCACGTTTTGTGACCTTGCCCCCACGGCCAAATGGCACGCCACGCTATACCAAAAGGGATGGGTGGCACCCGATTGGCCCACTGACCATGGCGGTACGGGTTGGACCACCACCCAGCGCCACATCTTTGCGTCTGAGTGCGCAGCGGCCGGGGCGCCGGGCACGCACAGTTTTGGCATCCGCATGTGTGGGCCGGTAATCATTCGCTTTGGGACCCCACAGCAGCAGGCCCATTATCTGCCGAACATCTTGTCGGGCGCGCACCGTTGGTGTCAGGGCTATTCCGAGCCGGGCTCGGGCTCCGATCTCGCCTCCTTGCAAACCCGCGCCGTGTCAGACGGTGACGACTATATTGTCAATGGGACCAAGATTTGGACCTCGCTAGCGCATCAGGCGACGCACATTTTTTGCCTAGTCAGAACCGACCCGGCGGCAAAGCTACAACGCGGCATCTCTTTTCTGCTGATCGAGCGCAACACGCCCGGCCTGACCATGAAGCCGATTATCAATATTGCCGGCGAGCATGAGTTTAATCAGGTCTTTTTTGATGAGGTAAGGGTTGCGAAATCCCAACGGATCGGCGCGGAGAACGAGGGCTGGACGGTAGCAAAATACCTGCTCGAGTTCGAGCGCGGCGGCAATTACGCCGCCGGCCTTTGGGCCCGTTTGAAATGGGTACGCGATCTGGCGCGCGAGACCGCCGCCCAAGAGGCTGGGTTTCGCCGCAAACTGGCCGAGGTCGAGGTCGATATCTCTGCTGTAGAGATGCAGGAACAAAGGGCCATTTCCGCCCTGGCCTTGGGCGAATCCCCCGGCGCCGCTGCCTCAATGCTCAAGCTGCAGGGTAGCGTCCTGATCCAAAGGCTCGATGAACTGGCAATCGAGGCTATGGGGCCGCTCGCGAGCCAGGACGACGTCACGGCCGCCGTAGCCATGGGGCGCTATCTCTATGACCGCTCTGTGACGATCTTCGGTGGGACCAGCGAGATTCAGCGCAATATTATGGCTAGGACCGCATTAGGGATTTGAGCGACCGGCTGGCCGTCTGGCAAAATCTACTCGCCGCGAAAATTCGGCGCTCGCTTTTCCCGGTAACTAGCAACGCCTTCGCGAAAATCAGCGGTCTGGGTGCACAGATCCTGCTCCTTATCGGCATCGGCAAAGGCTACATCATAGGGGTCGTCCAGGGCTGACCAAACCTGCGCCTTCATTGCGGCCAGGGCCCGGGGCGCCGCTACTGAAGCGATTTGCCGAGCATAGGCGGTTACATGATCCATCAAAGCTTCGTCAGCCAGCACGGAATTGACGATGCCAAGCCGCTCGGCTTCGACCCCATCTATGCGTCGCGCGGAATAGAGAAGGTCCAGCGCCCGAGCCGAGCCGATCAACCGCGCCAATAACCAGCCAGACCCCTTTTCTGCCGGAACGCCTAGGCGGGCAAAGGTGGCATTCATGATCGCAGACCGCGAAGCAAAACGGATGTCACAGTGAAGCGCCAAGATGAAGCCCCAGCCGAAAGCTGGGCCATTAATGGCCGCTATGGTTGGCTTACGCGCGGTGATCAATTCATTCCAGCCGCCCGAAAAGAACCGCGACAGGTCGGGACCAACATCATCTCCCCATTGCGCTGGAGCGGCCGGCTCGGCTGGCAAGGGTGCATCGGAGGCCCCGCCCGTGCCGATGACGCCAAGATCGAGACCCGCGCAAAACCCGCGCCCAGCGCCTGTGATGACGATGACGCGGCTTTCGGGGTCTGCGGCTGCACGCCTCACGGCCCTAAAGAAGAGCTGCAACATGGCCGGGGTCAGGGCATTCATCTTTTCTGGCCGGTTAAAGGTGATGGTGGCGACGCCTTGATCCACGCCGTAACCAATCAGATCTTGCTCGCTCATACGACTCTCCAGGGTTAGCGCCCGCTATTGCCAAGGCTTGGTTGGATCACATGGCGCGGCCCATCATGCCTAACCGCCCAAACCATTCCAGACTGCCGCAATCTTTAAAAGCGAATAATGTTTGCATACTCGTGTGTGAAGGCCCGGCTTGTACCGTCTGGTCGAAACAAGGCGAAAGCCTAACCGATTGCCCATTGCACGGCACAATGGGCTTGAACTCGGCCGGGGCAGGACTGTGTTGATCGCCGCACTGGGGTTAAATTCCGGCCTTTAACCCTTTGGCTTGCTGATGGTTTCAAACAGCTCGCCGTGCAACGGTTAAGTTGACTGTCTAAATATTTCCCCTCAGAGTACAGTTAGCGCATTTAGCACTAAGGTTCGGAGCTCAAATCCGACACTAGAAATGGCGCGTTGGGGTCGAGATGAGCAATAGAATTCATAGAATTGTTATTTGGATACAAGCCACTGCACTCGTGACTATTTTAGCCTCTGGAAGCGCGTTTGCTCAAGATTCCACAAAATACGACGTCCGCTATTGTGGCCTTGGATTACAAGGCGCAACTGCCGATTTTACGAAATCGAGTCCTAATCTGATAAAAACCTATAAAAACCAGGCCAAATTTTACAGCGAATCTTTTCTTTCTTACAAAAAGATGAATTGGAATATAAATTTAGTATCCAAAGATGATGCCGCGGGAAAGGATAATAATCTCGGCCTAGTGCACGTTTTAACGCCAGAAAATACCGATATACAGTCCTATATTGACCCCCGCGATAATATTAAACATTACAATGTTTCTTATTCATTTGGGATTAATACCGTATTGTTTGATATTAGCGCCTTGCAGGTCAAGGCCGTTATTCCGTCAATTATCAATTACAACGAATCCTATACGCATGCGCCCACACTCGTCGAAACCAGCGCGGCTTATGCTAAAATATTCAGTGGTTTTGAGGATCCCAATTCTGCCCTGTCCCGCTGGGTGGGTTCGGTGAGCGAGATACCCATAAACAATGATATTCGCGGATCCATGGCCGTTGCACCGATAGTCTTGTCTGACGCGGCGAAGGCAGAACTGATGAAGGCCCGCGCCTCGCCGCAACAATCCCCGGAGGCTTTCGCCCGGAACCTAACCGCAAAATATGAAGCTCTGCTCGCCAAAACCTTTAAAAAACCGATCGTGCCGGTGGTCTTCGGAAAGACCGGGGATGGCAAGCCATCCAGCCAATATATTGCAAACATCCCAGAATGCCTCGGGGCCAATCAAGTCTCTATGGGCCTGCCAGACCCTTCATACGAGCTGCGCCTTCAGGTCGATCTTATCAGCAGTGCCAAGGTCCAGCACGAACTGTCCGAGATGGCCGACAAGAGCCGCGGCACGGTTCAGACAGAGCTAGACTATGGTGGCCGCTACATAACCCAGATCGTAGCGGTCGAAAGCCAGGTTGTTGAAAACGAACTTGTTCGGGGCGGAAAGGTTCTAGATGAGAGAACCTTCAAATTTGCCAAGTCATTGAGATTTACGGGCGACCGTGAGATCAATAGTTACGGACAGTATGAAAAACTGAGCTCAAGCTTCCTCCAAGAACTTCTGAACACATATACTACCCAAGACAAAAAATGGATTAAAAACCATATGTCAGCGGCCGTTACTGATAAAAAGGCGCGGGAAAATGGTAGCGTTGCTAAATCTTGGAAAAAACTCATTGCGGAAACAATGCTGATCAGATCGGTTATTGATAAGGAGAAGGCGAAATGAATAGGCAGATCAATAACCCCTTGAAGCGCCTTAGGGTACTTGCCCTTTCCCTTTTGATTGCGAGCCCAGCCCTAGCCTATGCCGCGCCCGCAAAAGCGGGCGGTCAAGAGGCAGCCCTGATCGTGTTTTACGGTGCGCTTAAAATTTCTCAATCTCAGGCCATTAAGGCCGCGGCCAATTATTATGATGCCATAGGCTTCGGTGCTCAGGCTCAAAAATATAATCGTTTAGCCGATGATTTTTCGAGCGGAACCCTAGGCGGTGCCGACGGCGTCAAGACCTTCACACAGGCCAGCGCAGCCCTTCAGAGTGATATCTATGAACTACAAGCCTATGGGGCAGTCCCAAACGCCCGCCAGAGGGAATTGGCAGAAAAGGCTGATGGGCAGTTTGCGGTTGCCAAGGTAGCGATGATGGCGGCTGCGGTTTCAGGCACCCTGGCCGCGCTCAATTGCGATTGCAACACCTTAGAAAAGATCGTGATCGGGGTCATGCTCGCCGCGCAAGCCAGCACCGTCACAGACTCCCTTACCCAGGTCATGGAGGCGTCAAAGGCCTACAAAACCCTTGAGCTAGGGGGCTCAAACGGCTTCCAAGAGGTTTCAAAGGAAGGCGAAGTCCTGCTCGCTTCACTCTAATTGAACCGCTGTCTTCCTATTTTAAACGTTCTGGAAAATTGACCATGTCCCTGAAAAACTACTTTTTGGCATCCCTAGCCCTAGCCAGCGCTGGCATGAGTGCCTCTTCGGCCTCGGCTCAGGTACAATCTATTCAGATCGTTGTCTCTGGCGAGATTGCGCTCGAATCCACCAGCAGCAAGGCCATCATCGAGGGGCTTGAGCGCGCCAAGGGCGAGGCGGTAAAGAATGCGTGGCGCGTTATCAAAATGCGCCCCGATATCGGTCTTAAGGTTCGCAACCTAAACGCTGATCAAAACCTGACGATTGCAAACACGCTGCGGACCAGTTGTCAGATCATGATGATCGATCAGTCCGTCGACAAAAAGCTCAAACAAATGTCGGCGCGGTTTCGGTTCGATTGCAATCAGCAAGACGTTCAGATCAGCATTGATGATGTCATCCGGACCTCTATGGTCGCGGCGCCCGTCTCGGCCAAGCCCCGCCTAAAACTTGCCACCTTCTTTATCGTCAGAGAAGTGGCGGGGACGGCCATTTACGACCCCAATATTGACCGCTCATCCTCGTCTTCAGCCAGGGTTGGCATTACGGCCCGTGACAAGGTCCGCGGGTCCTACAAGTCCGATACAAAAGAACGCACCACCGAGTCCGAGGGCTATAGTGAAACACCTGGACAGGTCAATGACAGCAATAGCGTAAGACAGCAAACACGCGGCAGCGGCAGCGCCTTGGTCACGCGAAGCGCCGAAATCAGCGCGACCGAGTCCCAGAGCGAGCAATCAAAGGGCCGTACGATCAACAAGGCCGCAGATTTCAAATATCGCAGTGCCTCGCCTGAGGAACTGAATGCGAGTCTGACGGACGTGTTTAAAAATGCGGGCGCTAAAATCGTCAACTATGCCGACATGGTCGGCTCCTGTCCGGGCCCAGATCCTGATCTAATCGCCAAGCAATATGGCGCCAAGCCGGACGATTTAAGCACGGTCACCCGCACGGCCATAATCAATGCCGTGCGCAGCTGTGGGTTCACCTATCTGGCCATTGGCGACGCCCTTATCGATGGAACCCAGCAAGATAGCGTCACGGGTTCCCCGCAATATAGCGTCATACTGCGGGCCAAAATTTGGGACATCACCGAGCAGTTTCCCGAGACCATTGGCAGCGTCCAAAAGGATGCATCCGCTAGCAATTCCAATCCGAACCTCGCCAGACTCAATGCCGTCCAGCAGGCCGCGCAACGTACGGGCGAAGAAATGCTCAGCCGACTTTCGGCCGAAGGCGTCCGATAGACACGACTAAGAACACAGTAGGTCGAGGGATGGACAATGGCTGGTAAACTATCAATCGCAATGGTGATGTTGATCGCCCTTACCCTGTCAGGCTGCGACAAGTTTGGTGGCAAAAAGGGCGAGGGTGAATTTTCGAAATCCATGCCAGATTTTGGCGGCGTCAAGGTCGTTGAGGTTGTCGCTGAAGGTGTCGGCCCGACGCGAAACGCCGCCATTCTGGACGCCTTGAACCTGGCTGTACAACAGACCAATGGCACACCGGTCGTTGGCATTTCCGTTAATAGTAACGGCAGCCTTGCCGTTCCCGGCTATGATGGCGATTTTGGGCTAACCAACACCTCGGTCGTGTCCGCAACCCAAGGCGCGGTTCAAGGCTTTGAGATCCTCTCTGAAAAGGAAGCCGCTGACACCGGCACCTGGCGACTAAAACTCAAGGCCAAGGTAAACAAATATAGTGCTTCTGCGTCAACAAACTTGCCCAAGATCGCCATTGCCAGACCCCGAACCCACGAAGCGTCCTATGTGATCGGTGACGAGACCCTATCGGCAAATGCAGCATCCCAGAGCATAGGCGCCGCGATCAATGGATCGCTGAGCAAGTCCAACCGGTTTTTTGTCATCAACCGCGCCTTCGATTCCGACATTGCCGATGAGCTTTCCAAGATCAATGACCCCAGCACCAATCCTGGCGAGCTGGCAAAATTGGGCCAAAGGCTCACAGCCGACATCCTTGTCCTGCCCGAAATCAATCGGCTGTCATACAAAAAGTCCACGCGGGTTTTGCGTAATTCTGGACGGGAATTAAATGCCTATGGCGGCGGCATGGAGGTCACGTTCAATGTGATCAATGTTCCCACCGGCCAGCTGATCATGACCGAACAGTTCAAGGTCAATTTCCCCAACACGCCGCCAAGCGTTTACGGCAAACAGCAGATTGGCCTAGAGAATGTTCAGGCGTCATTGGCAATATTGACCAGCCAGTTTACGCAAAAATTCATCCTCAAAAACTTCCCTGTCTCTGTCATAAAAATGAATGGTACCGCCGTCGTGCTCAGCCAGGGACAGGATATCTTGCAGGTCGGCGCCATTTACAATGCGGTCAGTCTTGGCGAGGATATTGTCGATCCACAGACGGGCCAGTCCCTTGGCCGCGAAGAAATGGCCATCGGCACCGTTACCATCACAAAAACCTCTGAAAAAATGTCGATGGGTCAGTTTCGCGGAAATTATGATGCCCGCCAGTTCAAGCCCGGCATTATCCAATTGGCGGACCGTATAGACACACCGGCGGCCCCAGCATCGGCAACTGTACAAGTGCCTGCCCAACCTGCCGCAGTCGCGGCGCGCGCGGCCGTTGCCAAGCCTGCAACCGGCGCGCAAACGGTCAAATCTGCGACCGCTCCTGCGGCACCAAAACGGCCCGCCGCAACAAAACCTGCGAAATCAAAGGATCCCTTTGACGACGACTCCGAAGATTTTTGAGACATTATTGGGACGGCTATTCGACCCTCGACCGCTTTGGACGGTGAGGGCGCCGCTTTGGGCGGGGGCGGGCGAGGTTTGAATTTCGACAAGCTTCGGAAACCGATTGTCCCGCTCAAATCCGGCGCTGCGGTGTCGGAATTTTTCCACCGTGCTGACTAGGTGCTGACCCGTCACAAAGGGCGAAGCGAAGCGTCGGTAGGGGGCCTGTTAATTCACGGTATTAAAACAGAAAATCTGGCGCACCCGACACGATTCGAACGTGTGACCTTTGCCTTCGGAGGGCGGCGGATATGCATTATTCGGTGATGCCCTGAATAGATTGAGATTACCAATTTCCTTGCAAAATAACGATTATGAACCTATGGCCATTGCCTAAGTTGGAAGCGATTTACCGGGAATTACCGCTACCGTGCTACCCCGGTGCTACCCCGAGATCGGCAAAGGACGTTCAATGTCAGCAAAGCGACTAAGCAAGGAAGTCATAGACGGCCTTGAAACCAAGGCCTCGGACTATGTGCAATGGTGCGGTAAACTGGCGGGCTTTGGTTGCCGCGTTCGCCCGTCCGGTGCGAAGTCCTTTATCGTCCAGTATCGGGTTGGCGGCCGAAACACTCCGGTTCGCAAGATTACCATCGGCGCTTTTGGCAAGTTAACCGTCGAGGCGGCGCGCAAGTCTGCCAGCGAGATATTGGCCAAGGCCGAACTTGGTGAAGACGTTGCCGCTAGGCGCTCGAAGAAACGCGCCGAAATGTCGGTGGCCCAACTCTGTGATGAATACCTGGTTGATGGGTGCGCCCTTAAAAAGGCCTCCACGATCATTACGGACCGCGGACGCATCGAGCGCCACATCAAGCCGCTTCTGGGCAAGAAGCCCATTAGCGAAGTCGGCAGGGCCGATATCGAGCGGTTCATGCGCGACGTTGCCAATGGCAAGACGGCCGTAAATATCAAGACCGGCAAACATGGCCGCGCCATCGTTACCGGCGGCAAGGGTACGGCCACACGGACGGTCAGGCTTTTGGGCGGCATATTCAGCTACGCCGTATCTTGCGGCTACATAGCCGCCAACCCACGCCAAGGGGTTAAGGTCTATGCCGACGGGAAGGGCGAACGGTTTTTATCCCCCGCCGAATACCAGCAGCTGGGCAACGCCTTGATCGAAGCAGAAACCCTTGGATTGCCGTGGCAACTCAATGACGACAAGAAATCCAAGCATCGACCAACCAAGGAAGAAAACCGCCGGGAAATCATTTCGCCTTACGCCGTCGCAGCCATTCGGCTTTTAATGCTGACGGGTTGCCGCGCGGGCGAGATCCTAAAGCTGCGGTGGTCGGAGGTCGATTTTGAAAACGGGTTATTGAATTTGGCCGATTCAAAAACGGGCGCGAAAAAGGTGCTTCTAACCGCGCCCGCCTTAGAGATTTTGGCGAACCTTCCACGGCTTGGTGCATACGTGATCGCCGGGGCCAAACCTGACACTCCCCGATC
>CANGEH010000016.1 GCA_947452665.1 Caulobacteraceae bacterium | reverse complement strand
CTTGGGGCCAAGATCGGCCTCGATCAACATGTCTTCAAGATCGCCGAGCAGGTCCTGATCCAGCGGCCTTTTGGCAATTACTGAAACCACCTGTTCGCCAATTTGTTTGGACGAAAGCGATAGGCCCTGGGTTAGGCGCTGAAACCAGCCGAGGGGTTTGGTGGCGTTTTCGGTCATGAACGGTTTGGGGCCCCTAAGCCTAGCTGCGCCATTGCAAGACGGCGGGCTGAACCGGATTAACAAAGGCTCGGCCCTCTTTGCGGCTGGCGGCCCATTCGCGCTTGAGCGCCTGATACCATTTGGCCTGGCGGTCGGCGTCGTCAATCCAGAGCAGGGCCGGGTCATATTTCAGGCCCATATTCTGCAAATTGACCATATGGCCATCTTGGCGCAGGAAGGCCCGGGCACCGGCGGCAAAAAATGGGGCGATAAAGCCAAAAACCGGATGGTCTGACCAGACAATCTGGGTGATCTGGGTCTTGTCCTGCGCCATCGGCGTCAGGCAGGTCAGGGACAGGACCTGGCGCTTGCCGACGGTGATGTGTTCCCAACGCATACCGGGCAGGCGAAACGTGATCTCGGTCAGGGGCTCGCCGCCCAATATGGCATAGGCGCGGCTGTTTTTGGATGGCTCGTGCCGAACCATGGCAAAGCCGGCATCGGCGGGCTCAAAGCGCTTGGCCTTGGCATGCTGGCTCTTGGCCGAGCGCCACCACCATTGCGCATGCACATAGGGCCCATGTGCCGGATCCATCAGGCCCACCACAGCATGGTCAATATGCACGTCAAACACCATCTGATCGACCAGCTTGGGCTTGCCGCCGACAACGCCGGGAAAAACCGGCGGTGCATGGTCGGGCTCAGCCTCGCTGCGCGGATCTGTGGCCATCCAGATAAAGACCAGGCCCTGGCTTTCCTGAACCGGAAACCGCCGCACCTTGATGCGCTCCAGCTCGAGACCCTGACCCTCGACCAGGGACGGGATCTTGCTACAGGCGCCGTCCGTGCGAAACAGCCAGCCATGATAGGGGCATTCCACCGCCTCGGCCCCAGCATCATCGCGCGTTAGGCGGCCAGCCGACAGGGGCGCGGCCCTGTGCGGACAAATATCCCGCAGGCCATAAACCTGTCCCGCCAAGGTGCGTCCAATCAAGATCGGCTCGCCTAGGATCTCAAAGCGCTGAAGCTTGCCGGGCTTTAGGGCCGAGCTAAGGGCGGCAAAATACCAGGCATCCAGCACAAAGCCTTGGCCAAACCCAGCCCGGGCATCGGGGCGGCCAGCATTGGGGGCGGGGTTGGACATTTTTGTCATGACCCCAGACTTACCTTGATGCTGCGTCCCCGCCAAGGCCTGTCCCAATCGGCAAGACCAAGTCTTGCGATCTACTTTTAGCTGCTATACTAATTATGCACCAATAGGGTCCAGACTCGAGCCTAGATAAGCGCTTTACGGATGGTTTTTAGATGACCGCATCGGCTAAGCTTGACACAGCCCCCTTGGCCAATCGGCCAGCGGCCAGCCGCGCCAAAATACCCGTCATGCGCCCGCTCTTGCCGACGGCCGAAGCCATCCTGCCCTATCTGCGCGAGATAGATGCCAATCGTTGGTACAGCAATTTTGGTCCCCTAGCCTTTCGTTTTGAAGAGCGGCTGGCGGCGCTGTTTGGGGTCAATCCGGCCTGTATGATGACCATGTCTAATGGCACCTCGGCACTGTCGGTCCTGCTTCGGGCCTTAAATGTACCAGCCGGCGGGGTGTGTGTCATGCCGTCCTGGACCTTTGCGGCTACGGCGGCCGCGGCGGTTGAGGTAGGCCTGACCCCGCATTTTGTCGATATTGATGAGGCCAGTTGGTGCCTGGAGCCAGAGGCCCTGAGGCAGCAACTGCCCTTAATCCCCGGCAAGGTCGCAGCGGTGATTGTAGTTGCCACCTTTGGCGCGCCGATCGATGTGGCGCGCTGGGATGCCTTTACCGAGGCCACGGGCGTTCCGGTGATTATTGATGGGGCAGCGGCCTTTGACACCCTGCTTCAGGTCCCCGGCACCAAGCTTGGGCGCACCCCGGTCATGGTTAGCCTGCATGCGACCAAGACCTTTGGCATTGGTGAGGGCGGCATGGTGATCAGCCAAAATAAGCCCCTTCTGCACACGGCTCGCCAGCTTTGCAATTTTGGCTTTACGGCTTCGCGCGAGATTGTGCTGCCGGGCGTCAATTCAAAGCTTAGTGAATATTCCGCCGCTATTGGTCTGGCGGCCCTGGATGATTGGCCGCAAAAGCGCGCCCAGTGGGCCCAGCTTACCCAATGGTACCTAGAGGCCTTTGCCGCCTGCGGTCAGACGGGCCTTAAGCCCTGGCTGCATAGCGCCTGGGTCAGTTCAGTGTGCAATGTCTATGTGCCAAGCGGCAATCTGGACACCCTGATCGAGCAATTGGGTTATGCCCAGATCGAGGCGCGCAAATGGTGGGTCAAGGCCTGCCACCAACAGCCCGCCTATGCCCACCATCCCCGTTTTGCCCTGCCCGTGACCGAACGCATGGTCAGCCGCGTTCTGGCCCTGCCGTTCTCGGTGGATATGGCCAGAGACGATGTCACCTATGTCGTCGACCGGTTTAGCAGCCTGTTTTGATCCGCTTAGAAAGCCCTGAATGTCCCCGGTAACCTTGGTATTTCCCTCATCCATGATGCAGTCGCATGCCTTTACCCGCCTTGCTAAGGCGCGCGGCGACCGGGTGATTGCGGCGTGTGACACAGCGCTCAATGCGTTACCCAGACCGGTCAATTTATAGGCCATGAAAAAGATCGGCGGCTTTTTTGCCCTTGATCTGCCCGATCAGGTGGCGGGGCGATCGGTTGCGGCACTTTGGGGCCTCTCTGATCGGCCGCATGTGTCCTATTCCAACGGCCGTAGTGGGCTGAATGCGCTTCTAAAAATAAGGCCGGGCAAGTGTCTTTGGCTACCGGCCTATTGCTGCGACTCGCTAGCTCAGGCGATTGAGGGGACCGAGTTACAGATACGCTATTACCCGATCACCAAGACGCTAGCCCCGGATTTCGAGTACCTTAGAGGGCAATTGCAGGCTAGCGATCTGGTGCTTGTTATCAACTATTTTGGCCGTCAGGCGGACCTGACCGTGCGCGCATACGCTAAAACCCGCCCTGACATCGACTGGATTGAGGATCGGTCGCAAGCCTTGGATCCCGGCGGCGAGGATTGGGCAGACTATGTTTTGTATTCGCCGCGCAAACTGCTAGGCGTGCCCGATGGCGGCATCTTGGTTAGCCTTGGCAAGCCGCTGCCAAGCCGTAGTCTGGCGCACAGAACGAACGCGGACTTTATACAGGCCGCCCTGCTGCGTTACGAGGACATACACGAGCAGGATAATGCGGTCTGGCACCTGGCCAATCGCAATTATGAAGCGGCAATGGCCGTAAATACGAAGCCGATGAGCCGCCTAACCCGCCACATTTTGCGAACAACAGACGCAGGTTGGATCGCGGAGCGGCGACGGGCGAACTATCAATATCTTTTGGAAACCTTGGCGGACCTGGCGGTCTTGCCGCGAGACGATTTCGGTTTTGTGCCGATGGGGTTTCCGATTTTGAGCAAGGCTAGGCAAGACTTGGCGGCTCAGCTTGCCGCCCAAGGCATTTTTGCCGCGCATCACTGGCCGTCGCTTCCCTCCTCCGCAAGAGACTTTCCGGAGGCTCATCAATTCGCTGAGCGTATCCTAACCCTGCCCTGCGACCAACGTTATGATCAAGACGACATGGCCCAGATTGTGGCTGCGGTGCGCGGGGCCTTATGACCCACCCTTATGCCAGCCTTGCCTATGCCCAGGCGTTTGGAGCCGGTTATGAACCCATCTATCTGCCGGCGATGGACCTGCACGTCCTAAAACGGCCTATCGCGGGAACGCCCTATTTCGACGCCATGGGCCCCTATCCCTTGTCGCCCGTAACCTCGTTTGATCGGGCAGGGGGTGATTTTGCGATCCTAGCCGCCCATCAAATCGTGTCGCTTGTACTTGTCATTGACCCCATGCGGGCCCCCACCCCCCTAGCCATGGCCGAGGTTTTTGATCAGGTGACGCCTTTCAAAGATCATTTTGTTCGAGAGCCCGGCCTTGATCAGCCCTACAGTCGCCATCATCGGGCAGAGGTGCGCCGCGCCTATCGGGCCTGTGAGACGCGTATTGTACGTCTGGCCGACTATTTAGACGAATGGGCCAGCCTCTATGAGACACTTGGCCTTAAGCATCAGATTGGCGGCATTCAGGCTTTTGACCGGCATTATTTTGCCAGTCTGGGCAAGCTCGACCCATTCATGGCGGCAGCCTTTATTCAGGGCGCGCTCGTATCGGCTCATATCTGGATTTGCTATGAAGGTGGTGTCTATTCCCACCTCGCAGCCTCTAGCTCGGAGGGTTATCGCCAGAGCGCGGCCTATGCCGTTTATGATCACAGTTTTAGGCATTTTGCCGAGCAGGGTATTGGTATGGTCAATCTTGGCGGCGGCGCGGGCATTGGCGCTCCCTCCCAAGGCCTGACCTATCTGAAACAGGGCTTCAGCACAGGGACCCTGCCCTGCTATCTGTGTGGCAAGATCATTGATCCCGCCGTCTATGCCATGTTGAGCAAGGATCGCCAGACCGGGTTCTTCCCCGCCTATCGTGCGCCAGCCTAGACCGTTTCCCAGTAATGGTTGTCGGCAATCAGGGCCTGATAGTCCGCCTTAATCACCCCGACAATAATCCGATCCCAATAGCGGCCATTTCTGAAATGCCAGCGCCGCTGCCGCCCCTCTTCCTTCCAGCCACACTTGCCAAGATAGAGCTTTTGCGAGGCGGTATTGTATTCGATGATGTCGGTGTCCAAACGCTCTAGGCGCAATTGCTCAAACGCATACCGCATGACGGCCATGACGGTATCTTGGCCATAACCCTTGCCCCTAAGATGCGGATCGCCAAGCAACATGCCGTGAAAGGCATTGCCATTCTTCATGTCAATATTGACCAGATTGGCCGTGCCGATCAGGCCGCCATCATCGGCGCGGGTAATGACATAGCGCTGATGAGCCGGGTCACGCCCCAGATCCTTTAGCCAGGCCGATGCGGAGTCTGAATTGCTCGCAAACCGCCAGCCGCCGAGCATGTTCCAAAGGTCTGGGTCATTGGCCCATTGGTGCAACTGTGGCAGGTCCGCCTGCTCTGGCGCACGCAAAATCACCGTTTTACCGTATATATTCATGATCTTCCCCATGGCCGCATCGCCCTAATCCCCGCGCGTACAGACCACAAAAATACTGGCGCAAAGGTCTGGATACTGCATGCCAAGGGCATAGCAGCCGTCCATATAGGCCTGATCGATAATGTCGGTTTTTAGCAGCCTATCGAATTGGAAATTGGCAAACGGTTTAAAGAATACGCCGCCGCGCTGGATGATGTTTAGGCCGCCGCCGAGGGCATCACGCTCGAGCGTATCGAGCGTATAGGTAATCCTGTGACCATGCTCAAATTCGTCGCCCGTTACCGCCGAATTATGACTGATCAGGCCCATCTTGACCGCGATTTGCCGTGATGGCGCATTGGCATTGGGCACCACTAAAAACAGACGGCCCTTGGGACTTAGCCAGCTTCTAACCTGTTGCAAGACCGCAACCGGATCGTCCAAATGCTCCAGCGTATGGACAAAAAAGATCGCGTCATATTCCGGCTGAAGATCGACTTCTTCGAAGCGGCTGTGAATAAAGTTTACCTCGGGACCGATTTGCAGGCTGGCTTGCGCAATCAGGTTTTCTGCGGCCTCAACCACGGTTAGGTCCGGATACTGGGCGGCTAAGATCTTGGTAAATGCGCCCTTATAACAGCCAAGTTCCAGGGCCTTTCCTGTGGGAAGAAGCGGGTCAAACGCCCGCATCATATACTGACGCAGCACATGATCGAAGTCATAGGCGTATTGATGGGTATCTAGGTCCCTGGACTCATGAATAAAATCACGCACGGCTCTGTTTTCCTATCCTTGGTCCGGCTTGTACATTCGCTGTTCCGGTGGTTGGTACCATTCGTCTAGATTGGCCGGGACCCTGGCATTATACCCCAGTATTTGTCGGCTTATGGCGGGCAGCTGATCACCTGCCTCATATCCAAGCAGTCTTGGATAATCGCATTGCTGTTTGAAAAACGGCGGCGTGAAGGTGAGCGTCAGGGCGCGTCTTGGCGCCCGAGACCTATTTCGCCCAGCGGCATGCCACAGATTGGAATTGAACAGCAATATGCTGCCCGCTGGCCCAATGGCGCGCTCGGCCTTGGCAAAAAACGCGGTCTCAGCGGGTTTTTCTTCCACCAAATGCGAGCCTGAGAGCAAATAGGTGGCGCCATTTTCGAGTGTGAAGTCATCAAGCATGATCAACATATTGATCATTAGGGGATTTAGTTTTTGAAAGGTGCGCACATCCCGATGGATCCGGCCAACATAGCTATTGGCTTGGGGCAGGTTAACAAAACCACCATAAGAATTGACGATGAATTCACCGCGAAAATAGTCCCGGATCAATGGCCAGAGCGGAATCTCGGATAAAAGCGCGACGAAGCTGGCGCCAAGTCCGACAATATGATGGGCCGAGCCTTCCGCGTCTGCCGCCACCCCATTTTTCATCTGGACAGAGCGGCATGCGGTATAGGCCCGCTCTAGGTCGCTATTGAGCCGATCCACCATGTCTGGATCAATCTGGTTTGGGAAAACCGCCCAACCCTCGTTTTGCAATTGGCCTTGGGCGTCAAGCATGGCGGCTGGCCTTCTGTTCCTCACACCATTTGCGCCAGGCGTCGCATAGGGCCTCCTCATAGCCCTCGGTAAAGGCCTTGGGATTGGTCATGGGGCTGTTTATGAGGGTTGGGCGCAGGCGGGCGCGAATCTCTGCCAGTCGGTCAAGCCTGCCGGCCTGCTCTACAGCCTTGGCGACATAGTCTTCCGGCGTGAGGGCTACAAATTCCTGCAGTCCGACCTTGGTCATCAGGCTGTCGCCAATCCGCGACACCAGCATATTGCCGCGCATAGAGATTTGGGGAACGCCCATCCACAGGGCCTGAAGACAGGTTGTCGCGGCATTATACGGAAAAGTGTCCAACATAATGTCGACCGTATTATACCGGCCTAGATAATGCGCCATCGGGGTTGTGCCCTCAAACCGCAGCCTTGCTGGGTCAATGCCCATGGCCTTAAACCGTTCGCAATAGGATAGGCGTACATCTTCGCGACCAAAGGTGGCCGCTTTGAAAAATAGAACAGAGTTCGGAACGCGGTTAAGAATTTCGCCCCAGAGCGCAATGGCCTGGTCCGAATGTTTGCGTTGGACGGTGAAGCAGCCAAATGTGATGTGGCCATTCCGAAGGGCCGGCAGCGGCCCAACCCCTATGTCAAAATTCGGAAGCTTGTAGCAAGCGCCGCTGAAAGGGAGCCTAAGGGGACTTTCAGTGTAGAGATATTCATCTTCTGGCGGCAACAAGTCCTTGTCGGAAATGATATAATCCATTGTCGGCAAGCCGGTCGTATTAAAATAGCCGATCCAGGTCGCCTGAATCGGGGCCGGCTTACGGGCAAAGACCTGTAGGCGCGAGAGGGATGTGTGCCCCGATAGGTCAATAAGAATATCAATGCCGTCGGCCATAATCATGCTGGCGGCGCGATCGTGTGACACATTATTGAATGAGCGCCAGCGATCGGCATAGGACATCAATTTTTGGGTGACCGAATCGGTGTCCGGATTCACCGCGTAACAATAGACTTCAAACCTATCCTTGTTGTGAAATTGGAGGACCGGCGTAATATAGTCGGCAACCGGATGATTTTTAAAATCGCCAGATACATAGCCGATTTTTAGTTTTCGGTTTGGGTCGGGTGTGTTGGCATGCGATTTCTGTGGCTTAACGGCCCCCATATACTTCTGCACCATGGACCGAGTGGTCTGGGCAATCTCTTCTGGGCCTATATTCGGGTCGTAATGCATCGCGAATAGAATTGCGCCAAAGGCCGAATCTTCTGAAACGGGCGAGCGATCGAGGGTCTTTTGAGCCCATTCGACAGATTCAATCAAATTACCCTTGTTGCGATGTATGATTGAAAAATACTCGCAAAAAACCGCTTCGGCTGGAAACAAATCAACTGCACGCTCACAAATCGGGACCATGTTATCGATCTTGTTTTGGTTTACGAGCGCCATGAGCAGAAAGTCATAAGCCTGGTACAGCAAACGATTGGGGCCGTCAGGGCCCGCAATATGATCGTCAATAAACGCCGTGAGAATGGTCTCGGCCAGATGGTTCTTTTGTTGGGCGACATACATAACCCCCCGTTCAACATCAAATGCCTTGTTTTCAGGCGCGATCTGTTTTGCCCGGTCAAGCCAATACTCAGCTTCTTTAAAATTGTGATTGGTCGAGAACAAGCTGATGACGCTTTTTATTAAATCGAGGTTGTTAGGCTCCAACTCTATTGCCTTGAGCATAAATTTAATGGATTCACCAATGTCACTTTTATTCAAATGTGCACCAGACATTAAATAATATTCGAATCCGCTTAAACTATAATTCTCAATTTTTAAAAGTCGGTTTCCAAACTCAATGATTTTGTCTGTAATGCCGCGCCTTCCGTAAATGTTAAACAATACGGACAATGCATTTGTATTTGCAGGGTCTTGGTTCAGGGCTGCTTCCAATAGGGATATGGCATCATCCATATTGTTCAGGTGGGTGTGTGCCGCCGCTAATTGAAGCTTGTAGGAGACATTCTCTGGACTTATGGCGACGGCTTTTCGAAGCGCATTAACCGCGTCGTCGTTTTTCTGTGCCTGTAAACAACAGATGCCGAGCAGGCCCCAATAGTCGCCAGACGCCTTGAGGTGGCCTTGGCTGCGGTTTAACAAGTCTATCGCCGCATCGAGCTGGCCGCGCCGTACATGGCTGTCGGCAAGCGCCAAGGTCGCCTCGAGAAAGTGGGGCCTGGCGACCAGGGCCTGTTTCAAAAACGCTTCACCCTGATCAAAATGGCCAAGCTGGCTGAGCATGGCCCCGAGATTGCAAAGCGCTTCAGGCTGGTTGGGGTTCACGCCCAGGACCCGCTGATAAAACCAGGCCGCCTGATCAAAATTGCCGCTGCTCTGGTTTTGGATGCCGGCTTCCAGGAGACCTGCAATTTCGGCCGGCCCGGCGGCGGTCTGTTCCGCGCCGGTCTTTTTCTGCATCCTGCGCAATTGACGATTCATCTGGACTTCCCGCCTTGATCCTAATGCGCCCGCGATGGGCCAGGCATAGGGTCAAGGCGCAAGCCCGAACGCGCTTGGGTCACGCGACAAACACTATACTGGCCGGGTCGAGGTCACCGTCCAGTGTTTGTATGGTGGTCGAAATTAAAATCAATACCTGCTTTTAGTATTTTGCATCTTAAAATCGCGAACTGGGTTGGGGGTCCAGACTAGTCCCCGGCCAGCATGATCAACTGGGCATAATAGCCGGTCATACGTTGCAGATTGTCCAGACTGATATGCTCATTGGTGCCATGGATCATTTTGACGTCATTCATCGCAAACACGATCGGCTGGAAGCGATACACATCGGCCGAGACCTCGGTCATGCTGCGGCTGTCTGTGCCGGCAATCACCAAGGCCGGTGCGACGGGGGCGCCGGGCGTGGCGGCGCGGGCCGTGGCGGCGACCAGTTTCCAGCCTTCTGACTGGGTCGAGGATACGGGCGAGGGCTGGCGCGGTGGTGCTTCCCAGCTCAAGGTCACCGGCAGATGGCCAATGGCCTTGGTCGCCCTGGCCATGACGTCCTCGGCCCGGTCCCAGGGCGCGATGCGATAATTGATCCGGGCGGTCGCCTCCTGCGGCAGGACATTTTCCTTAGGCGAGCCCTGCAACATGGTCGGTGCAATCGTGGTGTGCATCATGGCAGCGCCGGTTGGGGTCGCGCCAATCTGGGCCGCGAGCAAGGGCGCAAACAGCCAAGTATTGGCGGCGGCCATCTTGACCACCGGCTTGGCGCTTGGCGCAAGCGCCATCAACATATCGGCGCCGGGGCCTTGAAACCGGATCGGAAACGGGTGGTCCGCGATTGCACTAATGGCTCGGGCCAAGGCGACCACGGCGGTCTCTTTGGGCGGGGCCGAGGAATGCCCGCCCGCCCCCTTGGCTGTCAGGCGCAAAGTGCCATAACCTTTTTCCGCAATCCCAATCAGGGTGGCGGCGCTGCCGGTCACCGGATTATCGGCAATCACCACACTGCCCTCATCGAGGGTAAAGAGGGCCTTCACGCCCTTGGCCTTAAGCACGGCCGCCGCGGCCCGCGCGCCGGCACCGCCGGCCTCTTCGTCCTCGCCAGACACAATATAGATCGTCCGCTTGGGGACAAAGCCTGACTGGATCAAGGTTTCGCAGGCTTCAAACAGTCCAACCAGCGAGCCCTTATCATCAACCGAGCCGCGGCCCCAAACCGCGCCTTCTGCAATCGCGCCCGAAAACGGCGCGTGTTTCCACTGGCCTTCTGTGCCTTCGCTAATCGGCACCACGTCCTGATGCGCCATCAGGATGATGGGGGCCAGGCTTGGATCGCTGCCGGGCCAGGTATAGATCAAGGTATTGTTCAGCACGACCTGTCGCTGCATGGCCTTGTGCGCGGCAGGATAGGTGGTGGCCAGCCAGTCATGCAGCCGCGCCCATTGGGCCAGATCGTTCTGGCCCTTGTCCTGGTGCGAAATGGTCGGGATGCGCACGGCTTGGGCCAAATGATCGGCGGCCTTGGCATTATCGATGACGGGCGGCTTGGGCAGCTTGATCTGATCTAGATCAATGGCTGACGGGCCCTTGAACAGGGCGGTGCGCACAGCGACCGTGCCACCAAGACCGGCCATCAGGACACCCGCAATCATTGCGCCCTTGGTTAAATTGCTCATGCCTCTGTCTCCCGCCCGATAGCTTGTGCACCTAGCTTAGGTCAAAAGCGCCGGGCTTGGCCAGTCTCTGATCTAGATCGGCTTGGCTCAAACCGCCGACCTCGACCTGTTTGAGCCGGGCGGTGGTGCCAGAGGCGACCTTGACGCTGGATTTTGCCAGGCCCAGCGTCTTGGCTAGCAGTTTTTCCAAGGCGCTATTGGCCTCGCCCTCGACCGGCGGCGCACTGACGCGGATTTTCAAGAAAGGACGGCCCGCGGGGTCCATGGCCCAGCCATCAATCTGGTCACGCCCACCGCGCGGCGTCAGCCGAACCGCCAGCCGCGCGCTATGGCTCAAGTCCAAACTAGCCGATCAGGGCGCGCAAGGGGGCAAAGGCCCAAGGGATCAGATACTGGTCGGCCGCCTGCAAGACGATGATGACAATCACCGGACTTAGGTCCAGCCCGCCAAGCGCAGGCACAAACCGCCGCACCGGGGCTAGGATGGGGTTGGTAAAGGCATCCAGCCCCCTGGCCACCGAATAGACAAACCGGTTGCGCAGATTGACCACATCAAACGCCACAAGCCAGCTCAAGACCGCATTAATGATCAAGGCCCAGACCACCAAGGATAGGATGGCAGAGACAATAGCTTGCAAAAAACTGGTCATGGCATGTCCGGGCTGATTGATATGGGCTTTGGCCCCTGGGTTAGGCTAGGGGCCTTCTATCCCCGCCCGCATCGCTAGGCAAGTTTACGCCCGCTTGACACGCTGCCACCCAGCCCCTTATCTGCCCCTACCCTTTAGGGGCTGTAGCTCAGTTGGTAGAGCGCTTCGTTCGCAATGAAGAGGTCAGCGGTTCGATTCCGCTCAGCTCCACCAGGTCCTGGCCGTTAAAAATACAGCGACGAGCCTGAGGGCGAACAGAGCCGGTCTTGGTCTTTCAGAGAGAGACGCAGTGGGTATGTTTGACAATGGCATCATCGTACTTGATTGGCTGGGCGTCATCGTATTCGCCATGACCGGGGCACTGGTGGCATCGCGCAATCAGATGGATGCCGTCGGTTTTGTCCTGCTGGGAACGGTCACGGGGGTGGGGGGCGGCACCATCCGCGATCTGTTGCTGGATATTCACCCGATCGTTTGGGTGGAACAGCCCGGCTATATCGTGTTGTGCGTCGCCGTTTCACTGATCGCCTTTTTTACGGCGCACCTGGTGCAATCGCGCTATCGCTTGATCTTGTGGCTGGATGCGATCGGCTTGGCCCTGTTTGCTGCCTTGGGGGCTGAACGCGCCATGAGTGCGGGGGCATACCCGGTCGTCGCCATTGTCATGGGGATCATTACCGCCTGTTTTGGCGGCATAGTCCGTGACGTCCTCGGTCAGGAAAGATCGATCGTTTTTTCCTATGAAATCTATGTCACCGCAGCCCTCGCCGCGGCTACGGCCTATGTCTGTGCCCACGCCTTGGGGGCATCGCGGGAACTGGCGCTATCGGCCGCAATCCTATTGGGCTTTACCTTGCGCAGTGGCGCGCTTGTGTTTGGCTGGTCCTTGCCGCGCTATCGCCCCCGCGGGCCGCGCCAGCCCTGAGCATCAAGACGCCCATCCCCGGCCCGGCCGCAAAACAGCGGGCGGGCCGTGTCCATGCCGCGCTGGGCGCGCCGTTGCTCAACCCAGCCAGCGCGGCCGACCCGTCCCTAATCGTCAAAGCCGCGAAACACGGCCGCTTCCTGGACCGATTTGCGCTCAGAGACCACGGCATTGGCTGGGAAGGTATCATCGGGCCAGCCAATGGCGATGCTTTTCATAATGATCTGGTCATCGGCAATACCGGCATGCTCGCGCACGACGGGCGATTGCATAATGCCCTGGCTGTTAATGACTGCGCCCAGACCGCGCGACCAGGCGGCATTGACCAGGGCCGTGGTCACTGCGCCGCAGTCAAAGGGCGTGTCATCGCTGGTGTTTAAAATCTTGTCATAGGTGACGATCACGCAGACCGGCGCGTCAAATTGACGAAAGCCGCGCAGGACCCAGTCTTGGCGCGCATCCTTGTCATCACGGGCAATGCCCATGGCGGCAAAGAGCTGTTTGGCAACCCCGACCTGGCGGTCACGGTGGTGACCGGCAAAGGCCTCGCCGGTGCGAAACTCACGCGAATGCGGCACGCCCGCGAGGTTAAGTTCTGTATTGCCGGCGCGAATCCGGTCCAGAGGCTCACCCGTCAGCACATAAAAGTTCCAGGGCTGGGTATTCATGGACGAGGGCGCGCGCATGGCCAGGCTAAGGATTTCCTCAATCAAGGCCCTTGGCACGGGATCGGGCTTATAGCCGCGAATGCTGCGGCGACCGAGGATTACATCGTCAAAATTCATGTCACGCCCCAAATTGGTTTACAACGATAATACATATCAAACGCGATGCACAGTCTCGCTCTTTTTGTCGATCAAGACGCTAAATTGCACATGCCGCATACTTGCCCTAGGGTAAGGCCTCCATCTCACCCTAGGGCAAGGATATCCATTATGCGCCGCACCCACCGCCAAATTCGCCGCGCACTTTTCGGCCTTGGACTGGGATTGGCCCTTGGGCTTGGGCCGGTTGTTGCAAGCCCCTCCTTTGCGGCCGACAAGGCCCTAACCGCGGCCGTTGCCGGGCCTTGGCGCTCATACGAGAGCCGGGCGCGGGATGTCTATCGCCACCCAGAAGCGGCCTTAAGCTTTTGGGGCCTAAGGCCCGGCATGACCATTGTCGAGCTTGAGCCCGGCAATAAGGGCTGGTGGGTCGAGATCCTAGCGCCCTATGCCAAGGCAACCGGTGGTCATTACATTGCTGCCTTGCCCGATCGCACGGAGCCAGGAATTACGGAGGCCAGCCTGGCCGCCCGCACCAAGGCCCATGCTGCTTTTGCCGAGGAGGTTGCGGATAAGGCGATCTATGGCAATGCCAGCGCGATCGATTTTGGCCCGAAAAAGCTGGGTGCGCTTGCCCCGCAATCGGCGGATATGGTGCTGGTGGCGCGGTCCTTTCACAACTGGGCCCGCAGTGGCCGCACTGAACCTTATTTGCAGGCCATTGCCACCCTCTTAAAGCCCGGCGGCGTCTTGGCGGTCGAACAGCACCGCATCCCCGCCGGATCGGAGCAAAAGCCTGATACCGGCTATGTCACCGAGGCCTATGTGATCGAGGCGGCGCAAAAGGCGGGTCTCGTGCTCGAGGCGCGATCTGAGATCAATGCTAATCCCAAGGACGAGCATAACCACCCGTTCGGCGTCTGGACCTTGAAGCCAATCCGCTCCTCATCCGATGCCAGCCGCACCCTTAGCCCTGACGAGCGCGTCCAATATGACGCCATCGGCGAAAGCGACCGCATGACCTTGCGGTTTCGCAAGCCGGGGTAAGGGCAGAACCGCGCCAAAGTGAATAATTTGTTCTAGACGGCTATGCGGGATACCCGTAGAGTGCTGGGGTGAGCCAGTCGCATGCCTTTGAGTGGGATGAGGCCAAGGCCTTGGCGAACTTGGCCAAGCATGGCGTGCCGTTTGACTATGCGGCGGCGGTGTTTCTAGACCCCGACGGCATTGATTTTGATGCCTCGCGACCCGAGGACGGGGAGACGCGGCGCAAGATGGTCGGGCGGATCGATGGGCGGTTGTTTACGGTGGTCTATACCGAGCGCGCCAACCTGATCCGGCTGATTTCGGCGCGGCGCGCCAATGCTCAGGAGGAGCGATCTTATGGTTAGGTTTGTTCTTGATCCAAAATCGCCACCGCGCCTGTCGCCTGAGGCCGAGGCGCGCTTGGCGGCCATGACGCCAGACGAGATTGAGGCCAATGCCTTGGCGGATAAGGATAATCCTCCCCTGACCGAACCTGAATTGGCCCGGATGGCGGCGGCACGGTTATCCAAGGCTGCGCGCGCGCAAGCTGGGCTAAGCCAGGCTGGGTTTGCCATGACTTATCGGATCAATCTGGCGCGTATTCGGGACCTCGAGCGTGGACGTTTTCGCCAGCCCGATAGTGCTCTGGTTGCCTATCTGACCATCATCAAGTCCGCGCCTGAGGCGGTCCGCAAGGTTTTGGAGTCGCAAGACCCCTAATTCGCCGCAGCCCAAAGCCTTCGACCGCTCGCGAAATCAAACAGCCTGTGATAGGACCCCCCGGTGCTGCGACATGGTGATCTGCGGCGGTGGAGGTGTTGATGAGCAGGGTACTGGTGATTGGGGCTGGCGGTGTTGGTTCGGTGGCGGTGCATAAGATGGCTATGTCGCCTGAGATTTTCTCAGGCATTACCTTGGCCAGTCGGCGCAAGGCCAAGTGCGATGCCATTGCCCAGTCGGTGAAACAGCGCACTGGCATTACCATTACCACGGCCGAGCTCGATGCCGATGATGTGGCCGCAACCGTGGCCTTGATTAATCAGGTTAAGCCCAAACTCGTGGTCAATCTGGCCCTACCCTATCAGGACCTAGCGATCATGGAGGCCTGTCTGGCTGCGGGCGTGCATTATATGGACACGGCCAATTATGAGCCGCGCGATGAGGCCAAGTTCGAATAT
>CANGEH010000015.1 GCA_947452665.1 Caulobacteraceae bacterium | reverse complement strand
TTTTGCCTTGAGATTCTAATTGGCCATCGAACCGAAGATTGACTTCTGCGTCCTGCGCCACCCAGGCCCCGCGACTGACGACATTAGATTTCAGCCCAGCCCTGACCTGCAATTTTTGATCTGCGCGAGCCACGTTAAGGGCCGGATAGGGCAGGCTGGCCTCAAGGCCAAGCTTGGCGTCTTCGAGGCCCAGACGATCATTGACCAGTTCAGCGATTCCCAGGCTGGCGACAAGCTTGAGCGCGCCTGCACTTGCGCGCGCTCGAACCGGTCCGCCAGAACCGGTCAGTAGCAAGCCCTCGCCTGTCAGCGAAAACGGTTGGATCTGACCGTCAAGGCTCAATAATTGCGCACCCTTGAGCGCAGCGCTTAACCGCACTGTGAGGGGACCATTTTCTGTTTGTAACGTCACCAAGGCCCCATCGACCCGAATATCGGGCTGAGGCATTGGGCCTTGCGCCTTGTCTCCGGGTTGGCTCAAGACATTGATCAAGGGGTCAAGACTTGCAAAATCGAGATGGCCATTTTGCAAGATCAGACCAATCCGTGGTCGCACCAGATGGACTGTGTCAATCATCTGACCAGAGCCCGGCGACGGGCTCGCTGAACCCTTGGCAAAGGTGATCTCGAATTTTTCGATGTCTAGGTCTGGGTGATAGGCCGGACCAAGCCGCAGCGAGCCCGATAGGCCCGCAACATTGACCTGATCAATCTCGACCTCTGCGTCAATCCCGTGCTCCTGGAAATAGAGCAAGATTAGGTCGCGCGCGAATTCGCGGCGACCTAGGCTAATGACAAAGCCCGTCACAGCCACAGCCGTCAAACTAAAGGCGAGCATATCCAAGGCTAGACTGGCAAGGCGGCGCAAGGCCAACCGCATAGGCGTGGCTGGAATGGGCTTTCGAGGGGCGGCGGCGGGCAAACGAGACATGGCTAGTCCCTATTAGCGCACTCTTAGGGTGAATGGGAGACCCAGATCACCCGCGATAGGCCAGGGGCGGCGGCGCAGCGTCACCGGCCTGCGACAAGATATCGGCCAGGCCAAGGGCTGTCTCATCATCCCAGGCCAGGACCTGTATCGAAAGGGGAAGACCTTGGGTGCTCAAACCGATGGGCGCTGCGCAGGCGGGCATGCCAAGGAAATTACCCAAGGCCGTAAAATCTGCGACATGATCGCCATTGGTGCCAAACCCAAAGGCGGGCATGGGCGTGGTTGGCAAGATCAAGGCCGCATAGGGCGTCAGTTGATCCTTGACCTTTTCCACGGCCCGGCCAACCGCGCGATAGGCCTTGGCCAAATTGGCGGCGGGCTGGTTAGCGCCCCAACGAAACACGCGGCGGCCCGCCTCACTAAAGGCCTCTGGGGCGCCTTCGATCTGGTCTTCAAACTCTAGATAACCTTCGGCGGTCATGATCAGGACGCCGTGCTGGAGCATGGGTGCAAAATCATAATCGGGCAGGGAGATCATGGCGATGTCGAGGCCAGCCTCACGCGCACCCTCAATCGCCAGCGCATAGGCCTTGGTGAGGTCCGCATCAATCGCATCACCGAAGGGTGCTAGGTCGAGCGCGGCAAACGGGGCGGGACGCAATGTGTCTAGATCGGCAATCTGCGAAAAGGCCTCGGTCAGATCACCATCGACCGCCGCAGCATGGGCTAGCAAATAGGCACAATCCTGAGCAGAGCGGGCTAAGACGCCAACATGATCCAAGGTCCAGGACAGGGGCACAACCCCGTCCAGCGATACCAGGCCTTGAGTTGGCTTATGGCCAAACACGCCGCAGAAACTCGCCGGAATGCGCACGCTGCCAAGCGTATCTGTGCCAAGGGCTGCGGCACAAAGTCCGGCCGCGACGGCCGAGCCAGAACCGCCCGATGAGCCCCCTGCGGTCAAGCCCTGGGCATAGGGATTATGCGCTTGGCCAAAGGCCTCATTGTCTGTGGTCGCGCCAACCGCGCCCTCATGCAGGTTAAGCATGCCCAAAAACACCGCCCCGCCCTCGCGCAAGGCGGCAATGCAGGCCGCATCTTCAGTCGCTAGACGGCCAGCAAACGCGCCGATACCGGCATGTTGCGGCTGACCCTTGACGGCAATACTGGCTTTTACAGCGATCGGAATGCCGTCGATTGGGGACAGGGGCTCTCCCTTGGCCCAGCGCGCAGCGCTGGCATGGGCTGCTGCAAGGGCACCGTCCGCATCCACCGAAGTAAAGGCATTCAATGGCCCGCCTAGCCGCTCAATCCGCGATAAATAGGCCTGCACGGCCTCTACTGGCGTTACGGCCCGTTGTTCATACAGGTCACTCAAGCCAGCAATGCCAGCGGCGATAATGGGATTTGCAAAGGTCATAACGCGACAATAGTCCCCAATGCGCCGTTTCGCAGCCCCTAAGTTTAGGCTGTGACACATTTGTATGCGCGAGCCCTTGCCAGAACCATTTGTGTCCGGGGCCATGGTCTGTATGAAGACAGGCGGCGAATGGAGCGATTAATGATCTATTGCGATCCAGATCAGGCGATTTTGCGCCTGTCACAGCAGCTAAAGGGCACAGGCGGCCGCGTGTTTGTCGCGGGCGGCGGTGCAGAACCATTGGTGTTTGCCGATGCTTATCGGCGCAATCCAGAAGCCGCAGCGCATCTAACCTTTGTTGGCGCGGCAATCCCCGGGGTTAACCACACCGACTGGGCTAGCCTGCATCCAACCGCGAAAAGTGAAGGCATTTTTGTTGGGGCCGACTGGCGCGGTAGTTTTGAGGCCGGACGTTTCAGCCTCGTGGCACAGGCCTATAGCCAGGCCTGGACCTGGCTTGCGACCACGCCCATTGATGCGGTCCTTGTGCAGCTAACGAGCCCCGATGCTGATGGCTATTGCAGCCTGGGCCCATCGGTGGATTTTCAGCCCGCTGTGCTGGATCGCAACCTGGTGCGTATCGCCCATATCAACCCAAACCTTCCCGCTCCGCCGCATGGGCATAAGATTGCCCTGTCGAAGTTTGATTTGGTCGTTGAGGAGGCCGTTGGTCATGTCGCGTATGATCCAGGCGCTCTAGATCCAACCTTTGCCGAAATAGCGCGCCATGTGCAGGCTCATATTGACGACGGCGCCGCCTTGCAGGTTGGCCTTGGCAAGATGGGTTTTGCCGTCTTGCAGACCCTCACTGACCGCAAGTACCTGACCGTCCGCTCGGGCATGATTATTGATCCGGTCATGACCTTAATAGATTGCGGCGCGATCAGGGATGAGCCAGACGCGATCGTCACGGGCGTCGCCTTGGGCAGCGCACAACTGATTGCGCGCATGAGCACCAGCCCCAATGTGCGGTTCACGCCGGTCAGCGAGACGCATAATCATGGTGTTTTGTCGGCGATACCCCGGTTTACCGCGATCAATTCTGCGCTTGAGCTTGACCTGTTTGGTCAGGCCAATGCCGAGTTTTTGGGCAGCCGCCAGATCTCGGGCATTGGCGGCCTGACCGATTTTCTGCGCGGGGCGGGGCGTGCGCCCGAGGGCAAGCCCATTATTGCCCTCAATGCGACCGCCAAGGGCGGTACGGTTAGCCGTATAGTTCCGCGACTGGCGCAGGGCGCGGTCAGTGTGCCGCGCAATGATGTGGCCATTGTCGCGACCGAGTTTGGCAGCGCCGACCTGCGGGGCCTTTCCTTAGACGCAAAGGCTCAGGCCCTGATCGGTCTGGCCGCACCACAGCACCGCGACGGTCTGGAACAGGACTGGCGCCTGATGCGCAGCTTGATATAGACCTTGATCGTCAATCACCCGGCGCCCTTTTCATGATCCTTCCGCGCTATCGACAATTAGCCGCCGCCTTGCGGGCCGACATTACTGAGGGCCGCTATGGGGTGGGCGATCACTTGCCGCCGGAAATGGAGCTGTGCCAGATCTATGCCGCATCGCGCCATACGGTGCGCGATGCCTTGAGGCTGTTGCGCGAGGCCGGGTTGGTGCAAAGGCGGCGCGGCGCAGGCACGACCGTGATTGCCAATCAGATTGCCCCAAGCTTTGTCCAGCCACTTGGCGGGCCAGAGACCCTGACGCAATACGCCCGCGAGGCCAAGCTGATCGTGCGGGCCGCCAATCCGCGCGCCCTGACCCTAGCCGAGGCCGACCGGATCAAGGCCCTGCCGGGCGAGACCTGGCTGGTCATTGAGGGCGTGCGGCGGGCAGCGTCTGAGCCGGTCGCGGTGTCCAGCGTGTTTGTGCCACTAGGATTTTCCGGCATTGTTGCAAGCCTTGAGGGCTGGGACGGGGCTATTCACCAACTGATCGCCCGCGATTTTGGCGTTCATACGCGCCGGATCGAACAAGAGATTGCTGCTGAAACCCTCGATACCGCAACAGCAAGGACCTTGAAGGCTGAAAAGGGCTCGGCGGGCCTGCGCACCCTGCGGCGCTATTTTGATGCAGGTGACAATCTGGTCTTGGCAACAGACAGTACCCATCCGAGCGGCCGGTTTGTCTATGCCATGACCTATAGGCTCGACGGCTAGGCTTTCCTAACCCGTGGCCACAATGCTAAACCCGGCAAAACTTATCGGGGGAAGACGGCCATGAGCCAATCGATTGATGCGTCCGCACCGGCGCCTGCCACATCCATGCGCACCGTCATTGCCGCCTCTTCGGCGGGCACCACGTTTGAATGGTATGACTTCTTCATTTTCGGCACCCTGACCCAGGTCTTGTCCAAGACCTTTTTTGCCGGGGTCAGTGACACAGTTGCCTTTATCTTTGCCTTGGCAATTTTTGGCGCCGGTTTTGCGGTACGACCCTTGGGGGCCTTGGTGTTTGGCCGAATTGGCGACCGATCGGGGCGTAAGGGCGCATTCTTATTCACAATCGTCTTGATGGGCGGCGCGACCTTTGCGGTTGGTTTCCTGCCGACCTATGCACAGGCCGGTATTATTGCACCCATCCTGTTGATCGTGGCGCGCTGTATTCAGGGCTTTGCCTTGGGCGGTGAATATGGCGGCGCCGCGATTTATGTGGCCGAGCACGCCCCCGAGGGCGCGCGCGGGCGGATGACCGGCTGGATTCAGGCCTCGGCCGCGTTTGGTCTGTTTGGCGCGCTGGGGGTCATATTAATCACCCGCACCGTCCTCGGCGAAGAAGCCTTTACGGCCTGGGGCTGGCGCATACCCTTTATGGTCTCGGCGGTCTTGGTCGGCATCTCGATCTGGATGCGGCTCAAGCTATCGGAAAGCCCGACTTTCCAGAAAATGCATGAAGAAGGCAGCCATTCCAAGGCCCCCTATACCGAAGCCTTTGGCCGCTGGCCCAATCTGAAACTGGTCCTGATTGCCCTGTTTGCCGTCATGAGTGCCCAGGGCGCGGTCTGGTATACGGCCTTTTTCTACACCCAAATCTTTTTGGAAAAATTCCTCAAGGTCGAACCGGCGACGGTTAATCTCCTAATGATCGCCGCCACGGTTGCCAGCGCGCCGCTTTATATCCTGTTTGGCTGGCTGTCGGACAAGATCGGCCGCAAGCCCGTGATGTTGGCCGGCATGATCTTGGCCCTGATTGGCTTTTTCCCAGGCTTTCACCTCCTGATGCAGACCGCCAATCCCGACCTGGCAAGGGCCAGCAGCCAGACCCCGATTGTGGTGGTTGCTGACCCTGCGACCTGTTCTTTGCAATTTGACCCGGTCGGCAAGGCGGTGTTTTCCACTGCTTGCGATATTGCTAAAAACACCCTTGCTAATGCAGGCGTTTCCTATGACACGCAAAAAGCACCGGCCGGTACGCAAGCTTATGTTAAGATTGGCGAAGTCTCCGTGGCCTCGGCCGATGGTGCAGGCCTAGACAAGGCCGGCCTGAAAGCGGTCAAGGCCGATGTCGAAACCCGGCTTAAAGCCGCGCTTCAAACCGCTGGCTATCCGGCCAAGGCCGATCCGGCCAAGGTCAATATCTGGGGCGTATTTGCGGTCTTATTGGTGTTTGTGGTTGCCGCAACAGCCCTGTTTGGTCCGATCGCATCATGCCTCGTTGAGCTTTTCCCAACCCGTATACGCTATACGGCCATGTCCCTGCCCTATCATATTGGCACAGGCTGGATTGGCGGCTTCTTGCCCTTTACCGCCTTTGCGATTGTTGCCTCGACCGGCAATATCTATTCAGGACTTTGGTATCCGGTGATTTTTACCGCCATTAGCGTGGTGGGCACGCTTGTCTTCCTGCCCGAAACCCGTGGCCGCAGCCTAGATATCTAGGCGCGCGCCACCGGGAGGGGCTCAATATCATGGCCAAGGCCCGCCAAGGCCTTGGTCAGGTCTGGCGCCGCGATCAAGATGAGGCATAGCCCCTGTGCCAGCAGGCCGTTCAAGGCCCGGGCGTCGGTACTTGCCACGCTCATACGCTCAGCATCGCGCCGGGCCAGAACGACGATCTGGGGATTGGCCTGTTCTCCAAGCACCAAAACATCAGCTTCCGATAGCCTTCGGGCGGCTTTCAAGCTCAAGAGTTCAGCGGAGCCTTGGCCATCCAGCGCATAGGCTCGGCCCTTCAAGGCCAGTCCCCGCTCCAACAGGGCCTGCAAATGCTGACGAGCAGCGCCTAGATCACCATCCATAGCAGCCTGGGCTGCTGGGCCGCCGACCGCCAGCCGCATAAAGGCGCGCCGCCGGACCAGATCGGGAAAGGCTGAGCGGATCTCGCCTTGCATGTCTTTTAACAGGCCCGCAATCTGACCAATGCCAACCGGGACACGCGCCTCTATGTCGGCGCGCAGCAGGCTGGCCAACAGGGGCGCAGAGCCGCCCGTGCCAATCGCGGCCACGACCTGACCGCGGTCAATCAAGGCAGGCGTGGTAAAATCACACATTTGCGGGCGATCAACCACGTTGACCGGTACCCCCGCCTTGCGGGCAGCGGCGGCAGCGGCGATGCAGAATGCCTCATCCGGATGCGCGACAAAAGCGAGCGCGGCGCCCTGATAGGCAGCCGCATCTAATGCAAAATCGCCGGTCAAACGGCGCAATTTAGCGGGTGATCCCTCAAACAATCTGGCCTTGGCATCGCTCCCTTCACCGATCCCGGCAATAGCGATGACGGCCCCCTCCAGGGGAAAAAACGCCGGGAAGGCATCCATGGGCGGGTCCTGACCGTCAAAAAATCTTTACGAGGATGTGAAATTATCCATCGCGACTTGACCTAAGCAACGTTAAGATCACTTCCAGAAGACGTGTAATGCGTTCATTTCAAATTTGATAGTGCAACAGGGAGGCCAAGGCCGATGTCCATCGCGCTCGAGGTAAACGGCAAGACGCTTCAGGTTGAGGCCGCGCCAGACACACCGCTTTTGTGGGTGCTGCGTGACGAACTTAAGATGACCGGCTCTAAGTTTGGTTGTGGTATTGCCCAATGCGGAGCCTGTACCGTTCATGCCGATGGCCAACCGATCCGGTCTTGCTCGACCCCAATCGAGGCCCTGGCCGGGGTCAAGATCACCACGATCGAAGGCCTTAATGGCGACCATCCGCTGCAAGTGGCCTGGGTCAAGCATGATGTGCCGCAATGCGGCTATTGCCAGTCTGGTCAGATCATGGCCGCTGCCGCCCTGTTGGCAGAAAAGCCCCGCCCCACAGATGCCGATATTGATGCGGCCATGAGTGGCAATATCTGTCGCTGCGGGGCCTATCAACGCATTCGCGCCGCCATCAAGGACGCTGCCGCGTCCAAGTCCGCTTGAGCGAGGCCAAGATCATGAACAAGCCCGTGACACTTTCCCAAAATGGGACCACCCGCCGCGATCTGGTCGTGGGCGCGAGCCTCGTCGGCGGCGCTCTGCTGGTCGGTTGCTCGCCAACAGACATTCTGAACCTGGGCGCAAAAAAGATCGATTTCGGGGCCTTTGGTCCCTTCATTAAGATCGGTGCCGATGGCGCTGTAACCGTAATTTCTAAGCATATTGAATTTGGCCAGGGCACGCATGCGGGCCTTGCCGCCATTGTTGCCGAAGAACTGGATGCCGACTGGTCAAGGGTTCTCGTCGAGCAATCGCCCGCCAATACCAAGGTCTATCAAAACCTGTTGTTTGGCGCGCAAGGCACGGGCGGATCGACCGCCATTGCCAATAGCTGGATGCAACTGCGCCAGGCCGGTGCCAGCGCCCGGGCCATGTTTGTTCAGGCCGCCAGCACCAAATGGAGCGTTCCAGCCGCCGAAATCACGGTCAAGGACAGTGTGGTTAGCCATGCTTCGGGTGAGAGCGCCAGCTTTGCAGACCTGCTCAAGGACGCCGCCAAGATCGCGCCGCCTGCTGCGCCTGCGCTGAAGGATCCCAAGACCTTTACCCTGATTGGCACCCAAAAAGTGCGCCGCAAGGACAGTCTGGCCAAGAGCACGGGCACAGCCGTCTATACCCAAGACATTCATCTGCCCGGCATGCTGACCGCCATGGTCGCCCATGCGCCGCGCTTTGGTGCCAAGGTGGCGAGCTTTGACGATACAGAGGCCAAAAAAGTCAAGGGCGTCGTCAAGATCTTCAAGATTGCCACCGGGGTCGCGGTCGTTGCTGAAAATACCTGGGCTGCAAAACAGGGCCGCGATGCCCTGAAAGTGACCTGGGACGAGTCCAAGGCGGAAATGCGCAGTACCCCGCAAATAGCGCAATCCTATGCCAAACTTGCCGCCGCCCGCAGTGACGGTGTTGCATTCGAGAGCAAGGGCGATGCCACCAAGGCTTTTGGTGGGCCGTTGCATACAGCCGCTTTCGACTTCCCCTATCTGGCTCATGCCGCCATGGAGCCGATGAATTGCGTGGCCCAGGTCGATGGTCAAAAGGTCAAGCTGACCTATGGCTGTCAGGGCCCAACCATGGACCAGGTCAATGTGGCCAAGGCCATCGGCGTCCTGCCCGGTGCGATCGAGATTGAGACCCTGACCACGGGTGGCTCGTTTGGCCGCCGCGCAACGGTTGACGGCGATTATGTGGTTGAATGCGCGCGGATTGCCAAAAAGATTGGCGGATTTGTCCCCGTCAAGCTGGTCTGGACGCGTGAAGACGACATGCTGGGCGGCCATTATCGGCCGATGGTGCACCATGATCTGGCGATCAAGATCGGGGCCGACGGCTATCCGACGGCTTGGCGTCATACTGTGGTGACCCAATCCATCATGAAGGGTAGCCCAATGCCGCAGGGCAAGTTTGAGGCCGCCGCCGTCGAGGGCGTCCTCGGTTCGCCCTATCTTAAGGTTACAAGCGTGGTCGATGGCCAGGTGGTTATGGCCGAGTCTCCGGTATCGGTGCTTTGGTGGCGCTCGGTCGGCGGTACCCATACGGCCCTTGTGATGGAGCACACGATTGACCAGTTGGCGGCCAAGGCCGGCAAGGACCCGGTCGAGTATCGCCGTGCCCTCTATACCAAGGCCGATGCCAAGCGCCATTTGGCGGTTATGGATCTGGCCACCCAAAAGGCCGGTTGGGGCAAGCCCCTGCCCGCCGGCACAGCGCGCGGCATTGCCGTACACGAAAGCTTTGGCAGTGTCGTTGCCCAGGTCGCCGAAGTGTCCATAGTCGATGGCGTGCCAAGAGTTGGCCGGGTGGTCTGTGCCGTGGATTGCGGCATTGCGATTTCTCCCGACCAGATCGCGGCCCAGATGGAGGGCGCGGTGACCTATGGTCTGTCAGCGGCCCTGTTTGGCGAAATCACCCTGAAAGACGGTCTGGTTGAGCAGCACAATTTCGACACCTACCGGGTGCTGCGCCAAAATGAGGCCCCGACGGTTGAGACCTATATTGTCCCATCGGGGGCAAATCCCAGCGGCATAGGCGAGCCCGGCACTCCGCCGATTGCGCCCGCGGTTGCCAATGCCTTGTTGGCCTTGACCGGCAAACCAACAACCAGCCTGCCTTTCGTAAAGGCCTAGGCCAAAAGATCCCCCGGCCGGTCGATGTCGAACAGGCATCCATCGTCCGGGGCTTGGATCAGGGCAAGCTTTTTGCCCAGCCCATCTAAGATCTTGCCCGCACCCTGATCGCCCCTAAGGTTGCGGATCTGCTCAAACAGGGCCGAGGCCATAAGGACCGGGTGACCCCGGCGGCCGGCAAATACCGGCGCTGCTGCCAAGGCCCCCTGCCCTATCGCCGCGATCAGATCAGTGGCAAGGCCTGGCTGCACCCGCGGCATGTCGCCCAAAAACACCAAGACGCCCCGGCTTTTTGGATCTAGGGCGCTTATCCCCTCGCTTAAAGACGCCCCCATGCCGAGGGCGTGATTCTTGGCCCAGATGCCCTTGACCCGACCATTTATGGGCAAGTTAAGAGCAATCTCTGGATCGCCCCCGTACACCACCACGATCTCGGCAGCCGGGCAGGACAAGGCCGTGTCCAAAACCCAATCCAGAACCGGTTTTTCCTTATAAACCGCCCGTAGCTTGCCGCCGCCAAAACGGCTAGACTGACCCGCTGCTAGGACGATCGCGCTCCAAATGGGGTCTGTCGTCATGTCTAAACGCTCCTTTATCCGGACCTATCATGCCTCCGTTTGACACCGCTGCCTATGCTGCCGCCAATCAAACCCGTCCCGATTTGATCGACGGGTTTGGCCGCACAGTACGCTATTTGCGGGTTTCAGTGACGGACCGGTGTGACCTTCGCTGCGTCTATTGCATGGCCGAGCACATGGTCTTCCTGCCCAAGGCCGAGGTCTTGAGCCTGGAAGAGTTGGACGTCATGACCAGCAAATTCATCAATATGGGCGTGCGCAAGATCCGGTTGACCGGCGGCGAGCCCCTGGTGCGCAAGGGCATTATGAGCCTGATCGAGAACCTGTCGCGCCACCTGGCCAGCGGGGCGCTAGACGAGCTGACCTTGACCACCAATGGCACCCAATTGGCCACTTATGCGGCGGACCTTGCCAAGTTTGGCATAAGGCGGATCAATGTCTCGCTTGATACGCTCAAACCCGACCTATTTTCTAGCCTAACCCGCGGCGGCCAGATCGGGCAGGTGCTTAAGGGCCTAGATGCCGCTCAAGCTGCGGGTCTTGCAATCAAGATCAATACGGTCGCGCTATTGGGGACCAATCAGGACGAAATCCCAGATCTTATCGGTTGGGCGCATGGGCGCGGATTTGACCTAACCTTGATCGAGACCATGCCCCTTGGCGATACGGGCGAAGACCGCACGACGCAGTTCTTGTCACTGGCGACGGTGCGCGATCATTTGGCCTCGTTCTGGACCTTGAGCGATATTCCGCTCCAGACCGGGGGGCCGGCACGCTATGTGCGGATCGAGGAAACCGGCGGCCGACTTGGCCTGATTACGCCAATGTCGCATACGTTTTGCGAGGCCTGCAACCGCGTGCGCCTGACCTGTACCGGTACCTTGCATACCTGTCTTGGGCATGAGGACGAGACCGACCTTCGCGCCGTTCTACGCGGACCTTTGGGGGTTGATGGGCTTGACGCTGCAATCGAGGCTGCGATTGGGTTAAAGCCCAGGGGTCATGATTTTCAAATTCGAGAAGGCCTAGCACCAACCTTGCAGCGGCACATGTCGCGGACAGGCGGCTAGTCTCATGGCCAAGGTCTTGCTGTTTGGTCCCCTGCGCGATCTTGCCGGTTGGCGCGAGCGCAATTTTGACGGGGTTGCGGATTTGGCGGGCCTGATGGCGCGACTGGACCCTGAGCTTGCCTTGGCCGTTAACGGGCCCGGCGTTCAGGTGGCCGTCGATAAAGCGATTGTTCGCGGCGACGCCTCGCTGGGGCCAAGGTCCGAAGTGGCCTTTTTGCCGCCCATGAGCGGCGGATGATTAGGCTCCAGACCGAAAGCCTCGATGTCGGCGGCCTGTTAAACCTGTTTTGCCAGGGCCGGGCCGATATTGGCGGTGTGGTGAGTTTTACGGGGCTTGCGCGCCATGAAGATGGCCGGGTGACGGGCCTGGAGCTTGAAGCCTATCCCGGATTTACCGAAACCTGGATTGCGGATCTGATCTTGAGGGCAAACCACAGATTTTCCCTGTTGGACACCTTGGTCATTCACAGGACCGGCTTGATTGCGCAGGGCGAGGCGATCGTGTTTGTCGCCTGCGCGGCGCGGCATAGGCGGCAAGCGTTTGAGGGCGCGGACTTCCTGATGGATCATCTAAAAAGCCAGGCCCCGTTCTGGAAAAAGCAGCATGGGCCCGGCGGTGAGCACTGGATCGAGCCACGCAGCATAGACTATCAAGACCTGGACCGCTGGAAGACCAGCCCATCTGACGCGACAGATTAAGGACCCTTTTATGAGCACACTGCCCCCCGGCTTTGGCGGCCGTATTGACCATACCTTGCCGCATATTGCGGTGCGCGTGGCGGTCTTGACCGTTTCTGATACCCGCGATGAGGAAAGCGATACCTCGGGCGATCTTTTGGCCAGCAGAGTTACCGAGGCCGGACATGTTTTGGCAGGCCGCGCCATGGTTCGTGATGACCGCACAGCCATTCGCGCCCAGGTCCTGACCTGGGTTGGCTCTGGCCAGATTGACGCCATTGTGACCACGGGCGGGACCGGCCTGACTGGCCGTGATGTCACGCCAGAAGCGCTGGAGCCCTTGTTTGACAAGCGCATTGAAGGTTTTTCTGTCGTGTTTCACATGGTCAGTACCCAGACCGTGGGCTTATCGACCCTACAAAGCCGGGCCTTGGCGGGGATTATTGGCGGGGTGTTTGTGTTTTGCCTGCCGGGTTCCAATGGTGCGGTCAAGGACGGCTGGGACAAGGTGATCAGTGCCCAGCTCAATAGCCGTCACAAGCCCTGCAATCTGGTCGAGCTCATGCCGCGCCTGAATGAGGTCTAGGCCATGACAGCTAAAAACACGACCGTCCTTAGCCATATTGATGCCACGGGCCGCGCCCGCATGGTTGATGTGTCGAACAAGCCTGACACGGCCCGTGTGGCCGTGGCTGAGGGTCTGATCCGCATGACGCCTGCAACCCTAGCCTTGGCCTTGACCGGTACCGGCCGTAAAGGTGAGGTCATGGCGGTTGCGGAACTTGCTGGGGTCATGGGGGCAAAAAGGACCTCAGACCTCATTCCGCTTTGCCACCCCTTGGCCTTGTCCAAGGTGGATGTTGAGGTCACTGAAGCCGTGGGCATTGGCCTAAAAGTCACCGCCAAGGTGCGCACCACGGGGCCAACCGGCGTTGAGATGGAGGCCCTGACCGCCGTCAGTATTGCCTGCCTGACCCTCTATGACATGCTAAAAGCCGCCGATAAGACCATGACGATTGAGGGCATAACCTTGGTCAGCAAGACCGGTGGGGCATCTGGTGATTTTCAGCGCCCCGCCAGCGGCCAGGATCAATGAAAAACCTTGCCGTCCATGAGGCGCGCCGCCTGATCCTTGAAGCAGCCATCCGGCTTGGGGCCGAAACCGTGGAACTCGCCGCCGCGCATGGCCGGGTTCTAGCCCAGAGCGTGATTGCAAAGCGTGATCAGCCGCCGTTTTTTGCCTCGGCCATGGATGGCTATGCGGTCAGACGCAGTGATCTTACGCAAGGCTCGGCCGGGCTTTTGGTCATTGGCGAAAGCGCCGCGGGCGGCGGGTTTGAGGGGCCGGTGGCCCCGGGTCAGTGCGTGCGCATCTTTACGGGTGCGCCCTTGCCTAAGGACTGTGACCAGGTTGTGGTGCAGGAAAATGTGCGGCGCAAGGGCAAAATGGCCTATGTGTCTGCCGAAGCGGGAAGCGCGCGTCACATCCGCCCGCAAGGCGGCGATTTTTTGCAAGGCACGGTCTTGCTTGAGCCGGGCGAGCGGCTCGATGCTTGGCGGCTGTCCCTGGCCGCTAGCGCTGGTGCCGCAGTCCTTGACGTGATCCGGCGGCCAAGGGTGGCGGTCCTATCAACCGGCGATGAATTGGTTGAGCCTGGCCAGGGCCCTAAGCTTAACCAGATCTATAACTCTGGCAGCACGGCGATTTGTGCGCTTATTGAGACCTGGGGCGCACAGGCGCTGCGGCTTCACTGCGCCGCGGACAGAGTTGAAGACATTGCCACTGCCGTGCGCGATCTGGATGTCGACCTGATCTTGACCCTAGGCGGGGCCTCGGTTGGCGATCATGATCTGGTCAAGCCGGCCATGGCCACACTTGGCCTAGAATTGATGGTTCAAAACATTGCCATTCGACCCGGCAAGCCGACCTGGTTTGGCACCCTAAAAGATGGCCGGCGCGTATTGGGGCTTCCGGGCAATCCCGCATCAGCGTTGGTTTGCGCCCAACTCTTCTTGCGGCCCTTAATTCGGGCCATGCTAGGCCAAGAGCCGGGGCCAGATCTCGAGACCGCCTATCTCGCCACGGCCCTGCCCGCGCTCAGCACATCGGGCGGACCGCGCGAGCATTGGAGCCGAGCTGATATTGAGGTCCGGCAAGGCCAGATCTGGGTGCGGCCATTTGGCGATCAGGACTCATCGCTTGTAAGCGTGTTTGCCAAGGCAAGGGTCCTGATGCGGCAAGAAGCCAACGGCCAGGGGCTGGATCAGGGCGCGATTGTCGAGATTGTGCGGCTAGACCGGCTTTAAGAATCGCGCTTTTGGCGGCGTTGAATAATCTGGCCAATCACGCTGATAGCCACCTCCCAGGGCGCCTTACCACCAAGATCTAGACCAATCGGTGCCTGCAGGCGTGCAATGTGTTCAAAAGCAAGGCCGTCGGCTTTCAAGGCCTCGATCCGCTCGGACAGCCGCCGCCTTGCCCCTAATAGGCCAACATAAGCCGCCTCCGACCCAAGCGCGGCCATAAGCGCGGCGTGATCGATCTCCATATCGTGGCTGGCGATCGCCACCGAGGTCCAGGCATCCAATCCAATCTCAGCAAGCGCCGCTTGCGGGTCGGAGCGGATATAATTCAAGCCCTCAATGGGCGGCGGCGCTTGCGGGCCCTTGGGCCGATTGAGCCAGGTCTCAAAGCCGCTTTGTACACCAAGCCTTGCCATGGCCAAGGCGGCTGGATCGGAGCCGATAATTATAAGACGCGGTTGCGGCGCATAGGGGCGCATGATCTCAAAAGGCCTATCTTGCCAAACCGTCTGGCCGAGATGCTGGGCGGGCAGGCAGAGGCGAGCCGTACCATTACTGATCCACTGTGCTGGCTTGCGGGCTAGGCTAAGCGCCCCGAGTTGGCGTGCGGCGGGGTCACCCGGCAAGATGCGCTCAACCAGGACCTCGATCTCAGCGCCGCACAATAGCCGAATATCGGGCCATGGGCCGGAGGGGCCATAGACGAGGCGCTTGGGCACGCCATCGCCCAAGACCTGGGCCGCATGCAAGGTCACATCGGCCTCGATACAGCCACCCGATAAAAAGCCGTAGGCGGCCTTTGCGGTAAAGGCCATCTGGGTGCCCACCGGCCGCGGACCGCCCCCCTCGAGGCGAAACAGCGTGGCGAGAGCGGCGGTCTCGCCGCGATCAAGCGCAGCAAAAAGCGGGCAGCGCACATCGTCGATCAGGCCAAAATCTGGCCAGTTCGGCAAGGCAATCTCTGTGGCTGGGCCGGCAACAGTCTCGGTCATTGGGCCTTGGTCGCGGAATCGGTTTACGAGGTCATTCGGGGGTTAGTCATGGCCCGTATGGGGCCAGTTTTTCAAGGCCTTGGGTATGGAATAATTCAGAGCGAGACTCTCGATAAGAATCCGTGTGCAATAGGGGTATTGCAGACGTTTGCACACCGATTCGCGAAAGGGAGCCTGTGAAGGGGCAGGTGGATTTCTTTTTGGATGCCCTGGTGGATGCGCCGATCAAGGAAGATCGCGCCCTCTTGGAATTTCCCTTCTTCTCCCTGGCCAAGCGGCCAAGGATGGAGCCGATTGTCTATAGCGATGATCGGGTCACGATTGAGGTTGCGCCTAGCCATAAGGGCGTGGCG
>CANGEH010000014.1 GCA_947452665.1 Caulobacteraceae bacterium | reverse complement strand
GCGTCCGACATAGCGCGCGCGCTTGGCCTTGATCTTGAGCTTGGCCAGGGTCAGTTCGATCCAGGGATCGACAAAGGTCCAGCCGCCCATATTTTTGGGCTCTTCTTGGCACCAGACCAGTTCGGCGGTTTTAAAGCGGGCCAGCTCGGTCGATAGCGACTTCATCGGCCAGGGGTAGAACTGTTCGAGCCGCAATAGATAGACATCGTCAATGCCGCGCTTTTCACGATCATCGAGCAGGTCATAATAGACCTTGCCCGAACACAGGACTACACGGCGGATCTGGTCGTCGGGCTTGAGCCGGGTCTTGGTCAGTGCCTGATTGTGTTCGGCATCGTCCCAAAGCACGCGGTGGAAGGACGAACCCTCAGCCAGGTCCGTTAGCTTTGAAATCGCCTTCTTGTGGCGCAATAACGACTTTGGCGTCATCACGATCAAGGGCTTGCGGAACGGACGGTGCATTTGACGGCGCAGGGCGTGGAAATAATTGGCCGGGGTCGAGACATTGACCACCTGCATGTTGTCTTCGGCGCAGCTTTGCAAATAGCGCTCAAGTCTGGCCGAAGAGTGTTCGGGCCCCTGGCCCTCATAGCCATGCGGCAACAGCATGACCAGGCCACTCATGCGCAGCCATTTGCGTTCGCCCGAGCTAATAAACTGATCGACCACCACCTGGGCACCATTGGCAAAATCGCCAAATTGGGCTTCCCACAGGACCAAGGTATTGGGGTCTGCGAGGCTAAAGCCATATTCAAAGCCCAGCACAGCTTCTTCGGACAGAAGCGAATCGATCACTTCATAATGGGCCTGGCCGGGGCGGACATTGTTCAGCGGCGTATAGTGTTCTTCGGTTGACTGATCGATCAGGTCGGAGTGCCGCTGGACAAAGGTGCCGCGCACACTGTCCTGGCCCGAAAGGCGCACCGGAAAACCTTCATCAAGCAAGGTGGCAAAGGCCAGATGCTCGCCGGTCGACCAGTCCAGACCCTCGCCGGTTTCGATCGCGGTGCGGCGACCCTCAACCACGCGTTTGACCGTCTTATGAACATCAATATGGTTTGGAACCGTGGTCAGGCGATTGCCGATATCGCGCAGCTTTTGCAACGGCACGGCGGTGACGAACTTGCGGTCGTCACTATCTGGGCGAGCAAACCCAGACCAGGCTCCGTCCAGCCAGTCGGCCTTATCCGGATTATAGGTCTTACCGGCCTCAAATTCGGCATCGAGAAACGCCTCAAACGCCTTGATCCAGTCCTCGACCTGGGCGGCGGTGACCGCGCCCTGCTCGACCAGGCGCTGGCTATAGAGCTCGCGCGTCGAGGGGTGGCCCTTGATCTTGGCATACATCAGGGGCTGGGTCATGGTCGGGTCATCGCCCTCATTGTGACCAAACCGGCGATAGCAGAACATGTCGATAACCACGTCCTTGCCGAATTTTTGGCGATATTCTGTGGCGACCTTGGCGGCGAACACGACCGCTTCGGGATCATCGCCATTGGCATGCAAGATCGGGGCCTCAACCATCAAGGCCACATCCGACGGATAGGGCGATGAGCGCGAGAAACGCGGGCTGGTGGTAAAGCCGATCTGGTTATTGACGATAAAATGGATCGTGCCGCCGGTGCGATAGCCCTTCAGACCCATCAGGGCAAAACACTCGGCTACCACGCCCTGACCGGCAAAGGCCGCATCACCGTGCAGCAAGAGCGGCAGGACATGGGTGCGGCCGCTATCGGGCGCGTCGCGCAATGTGGCAGCCTGTTTGGCCCGCGCCTTGCCCAGCACCACGGGATTAACGATTTCCAGGTGCGAAGGATTAGCGGTTAGGGAAAGGTGGACCTTGTTTTCGTCAAAGCTGCGGTCCGAAGACGCGCCCATATGATATTTCACATCGCCCGAGCCACCAATATCGGAGGGCACAGACGAGCCACCCTGAAATTCGTGGAATATGACATGATAGGGCTTACCCATCACGGCCGCCAAGACATTCAGGCGGCCACGGTGCGGCATGCCAATGACAATGTCTTCGACGCCAAGCGCGCCGCCGCGCTTAATGATCTGTTCCAGCGCAGGCACTGTGGCCTCACCGCCATCGAGGCCAAACCGCTTAGTGCCCGGAAAACGCTTGTGCAAGAAGCGCTCAAAGCCCTCGGCCTCGATCAGTTTCTTCAATATGGCGATCTTGCCTTCAGGCGTGAAGGTGATCTCCTTGTCCTTGCCTTCTATGCGTGCCTGGAGCCATTGTTTCTCGGTGGGGTCGGAAATGTGCATGTATTGCACCCCGACATTACCGCAATAGGTCCGGCGCAGGATCGAGACAATCTCGCGCACTGTGCTGGTTTCTAAGCCCAGTACAAAATCCAAAAAGATCGGCCGGTCATAATCAGCTTCGCTAAAGCCATAGCTGGCCGGATCAAGCTCGGACGTATCCTGCTTTTCATCTAGGCCCAGAGGATCCAGATTGGCGGCAAAATGGCCGCGCATCCGATAGGCGCGGATCATCATAATGGCGCGCAGGCTGTCTAGGGTTGCCGCGCGCACGGCCTCAGGACTAGCGGCCGGGGCCTTGGCGGCAATCTTTTCGCCAATCTTGGCCTCAACGGCTGGCCATTGGCCATCCAAGGCCGATAGCCAGTCTGGCCGAACTTGAGGGGTTTGGGCGCCCTGCCAGCTGGGGGCCTCAGCGCCCTTGACCGCGTCCTGTCTAGGCTCGGCAAGACCTGCAAAAAACACCTGCCAAGAAGGGTCAACTGAGGCCGGATCCTTGGCCCACTGGGCATACAAGGCCTCAACGAAGGCCCCATTGCCGCCGTAGAGAAAGGAGGTTTGCTCAAGAACCTGATTGAGCCGCCCAGAATCGTCCGCCATGGTCTTCGTCCCTAGGCGATCCACGCCGGACATCAGCCAGTGCGGATCGCGCCTTTCGTCTCAGCCTTAAAGGCCCTTCAGAACCTCAACCAAGGTCTGGCCAAGGGCTGCGGGGGATGGCGACACGCGGATGCCCGCTGCCTCCATGGCCGCAATCTTGTCTTCCGCGCCGCCCTTGCCGCCGGAAATGATCGCGCCCGCATGACCCATGCGCCGCCCCGGAGGGGCCGTGCGGCCGGCGATGAACCCGACCATGGGCTTTTTTATCTTGGAATGTTTAATAAAGTCAGCCGCATCTTCTTCCGCCGAACCGCCAATTTCACCAATCATAATGATGGACTTGGTCTCGTCATCCGCCAAGAACATTTCAAGGATATCAATAAATTCTGTGCCCTTGACCGGGTCGCCGCCAATGCCCACGGCCGTGGTCTGGCCAAGGCCAACCTGGGTGGTCTGGAACACGGCCTCATAGGTCAGTGTGCCCGAACGCGAGACAACGCCAACCGAGCCCTTGGAAAAGATGCCGCCGGGCATAATGCCGATCTTGCACTGGCCAGGCGTCAAGACGCCGGGGCAGTTGGGGCCAATCAGGCGCGACTTGGAGGCATCAAGCGCGCGGCGAACCTTGACCATGTCGGCCACAGGAATGCCTTCGGTAATGCAGATGATCAGCGGGATTTCCGCCGCGATCGCCTCAAGGATGGAATCGGCCGCAAAGGGCGGCGGCACATAGATGGCGGTGGCATCGGCGCCGGTGCGCTCACGCGCCTCGGCGACCGTGTCAAACACGGGCAGGCCAACATGGGTCAGGCCGCCCTTGCCAGGCGTAACGCCACCGACCATTTGGGTGCCATAGGCAATGGCCTGCTCGGTATGGAAGGTGCCCTGAGATCCGGTGATCCCTTGGCAAATGACCTTGGTGTTCTTGTCGATCAGGATGGACATGCGCGCTGCTTTTGGCTTTCTCGAATTTCAATCGCAGGCCCCGAAGGGCCCAGCTCAATTCCCGGCTTAGCTTAGGGCCCGAACCGCCTTGACGATCTTGTCAGCGGCATCGGACAGGTCATTGGCAGCGATCACATTCAGACCGCTATCATTGATGATCTGCTTGCCAAGGGCGACATTTGTACCCTCAAGCCGAACCACCAAGGGCACCTTAAGGCCGACCTCCTTGACCGCAGCCACCACGCCCTCGGCAATGATGTCGCAGCGCATGATGCCGCCGAATATATTGATCAGAATGCCTTTGACCGCGGGATCAGAGGTAATGATCTTAAACGCTGCCGTGACCTTTTCCTTGGAAGCACCGCCGCCAACATCGAGGAAGTTGGCAGGCTCGGCCCCATAGAGCTTGATAATGTCCATGGTCGCCATGGCCAGACCGGCGCCATTGACCATGCAGCCAATTTCACCATCGAGGGTGATATAGGACAGGTCGTGCTTGGAGGCCTCGATCTCTTTTTCGTCTTCCTCGGTCAGGTCGCGAAGGGCGAGCATGTCGGGCTGGCGGTAAAGCGCATTGGAGTCGAACGCGATCTTGGCATCCAAGACCCGAAGCTGGTCATCGCCCGTTACGATCAGGGGATTGATCTCAAGCATGGCCATGTCCTTGTCGACAAAGGCCTTATAGAGGGCGGGCAAAAGGGTCTGGACCTGCTTGGCACACGCGCCATCAAGGTTCAGGGCCTTGGCCAGGCTGCGGCCATGGTGCGGGAACACGCCCGTGGCTGGATCGATCGAAAAGGTGATGATCTTTTCCGGCGTATGGGCCGCAACCTCTTCAATATCCATGCCGCCCTCGGTCGAGGCAACCACCGCGACCCGCGATGTTTCGCGATCAACCAGCAAGGACAGGTAAAGTTCGCGGGCAATGGCCGCGCCCTCTTCGATATAGAGACGGCGGACCAGGCGGCCAGCAGGACCGGTCTGATGGGTGACCAGGGTCATGCCCAGCATGCGCGTGGCTTCCTCGCGCACAGCCTCAACCGACTTGACCACCTTGACGCCGCCGCCCTTGCCGCGGCCGCCGGCATGTATCTGGGCCTTGACCACCCAGACCGGGCCGCCAAGCTCTTCAGCAGCCTTGACGGCTTCATCGACTGAATAAGCGGCAATGCCGCGGGGTACGGGAACGCCGAACGCTTTGAGGACGGCCTTAGCTTGATGCTCGTGAATGTTCATGAGGTCCGGTCGCGGTTAGTTAGTCGCGGAAAACGAGAGCCGCCGAGGCGACCGATGATAAGCGAGTGCGGGCAGGTTATAGAGTGCACCGCAGGCTTGCGCAACCAAACAGGGCAGGGAAAATGTCATGACCCGGCAAATTTGTCCCTTCGCAAAAAGGCATGGGCCGCCTGAGGCAAGAAATTGCCTTTTGCACGGCCGCCCTGTGACGAAACATTCTGGTTAACCAAACCTTTTGTCTAGGAATGACCTGCTGGCAAACCCGGCCCATTCAGGACAATCAACCGCCAGAGCCCGCGCCAAGGGCCGCCGTTGCCCGCCGCTCCAACTTGCCCCAGCCCACGCGTGGCCCGCGCACGGCTGTGACAACAGCCCGCACAACCACCGAATACATGAGCTGGCGATAGCCAAACCTTTGCAAGGGCAGCCAAGGCAGGTCGCGCCAGGGCGCTTCCTTCTCCATAGCCATGCCCAGGACCCCGGCCAAAAGGTCAATCAGGACAAAGACACCCCAGTATAAAAGGATATCGCGGGTCTCGTCGCCCGACCATTCCAGCGGATGGGCCATATGGCCCAATGCACCGCTAACCAGGCCCCAGACCACGGCCAGATCGACCAGGGGCGCGGCCATGGCCAGCACAATCTGGAACATCCAGATTTGAGGCAGGGCAATAAAGCCCAGCACAGGCTGTTTGCGATTAAACAGCGCGCCGCGGTGCTTCCAGAGGCACTGCAATGTGCCAAATGACCAACGAAAGCGCTGCTTGAGCAGGCCAGACACCGTGTCGGGCGCCTCGGTATAGGCCCTAGCCTCAGGATCAAAGGCCACTTCCCAGCCCGCCCTTTGCACCGCAATGGTCAGGTCCTGATCTTCAGCCAGTGTATCGGGCGGATAGCCGCCAAGCGCTAGAAGCGCCGATTTGCGCCAGGCGCCCACAGCCCCCGGCACCACGGTCACGGCGCCCAAGGCCGCCAAGGCGCGACGTTCGAGGTTTTGCGCGGTAACATATTCCAAGGCCTGCCAGCGCGTAATCAGATTAAGCCGGTTACCAACCAAGGCATTGCCGGCCACCGCCCCGATCACCGGATCGCTGAACCAGCGCGCCAAACGCCCCAAGGTCTCTGGGCCAAACAGGGTATCGGCATCGAGCGCAACAATGATCTCGCCATGGGCCAGGTCTAGGCCACGATTAAGCGCCCTAGCCTTGCCACCGTTTTTAAATTGCACCAGCCGGACCTTGGGGTGACCCCCAAAGGCGGCCTGAACCTGGGCTGAGGTGCCATCGGTTGAGCCATCATCCAGCACAATGATTTCGAGGTTTGGCCAGTTGGAGGCCAGGATTTGTCGCACAGAGGCGGCAATGACCTTTTCTTCATTGAAACACGGGATCAGCACACTGACCAAGGGGCCGGTCGCGGGATCAAGCTCGGGCGGCGTGCGGCTAGCGGCGGTCATGCGATGGACGATCGACAAGGTGGTTAGAAACACCAGCCGCGCCAGCCCCAGCGCAATCGCCGTAATAAACAAGATCCGTAAAAAGGCATTAATAATGCGAAACGCGCCAAAGCCGAGCCGGTCCAGCATCAGGCTGACACTATCGCGCGAGGTCGGCGGCAGGGCTTGATCGGGCGTCAACCCAGCCAACTCCGCTACGGTCACCAGACGATAGCCATGAGCGCGCAAGGCATCGATCAGATTGGGCAGGGCCTCGACCGTTCGCTCGCGATTGCCGCCGGAATCGTGCAGCAAGATGACCTGGCCGCCGGTTTCTGGATTCTTGTCGGCCAGGCGGCTAAGCGCGCGCTCGATAATCAGCTTGGCATCGGGCCTTTGCCAGTCATCGGGGTCAATGCGCAGGCCGGCAATCAGATAGCCCTGTTTTTGTGCCGCCAAGATTGGCGCCACCTCCTTGGGCGTCGAGGGTTCAGCATCACCAAAATAGGGCGGGCGAAACAGGCGCAAGGACTTGCCGGTTATGGTCTCAAAAAGGCGTTGGGTGGCGCTCAGCTCAATCGTGGTCTGGGTCTCGGAGGTCTCGCCAATATTGGGATGGGTATAGGTGTGGCTGCCCACCATATGCCCCTGGGCCAGTTCCTTTTCCACCAGACCCGGCCAGGTCTGCATGTTTTCGCCGATAACGAAAAAGGTCGCCTTGGCGTGTTTTTCCTTAAGAATCTTAAGAATTTGCGGGGTCCAGCGCGAGTCTGGGCCATCATCAAAGGTCAGGGCAACCAGGCCAGGATGGGCGCCATAGCGCTGGATCTCATACGAGGTTGGCAAGACCACATAGGTCTGGTCAGTGATCAGGCCGCTGGTCGGATCGATCACCATGCTGCGCTTGCCGGGCATGGGGGTTGCCGAGACGTGCAACACCTCGCCCGTCCCATCAAAATCAACGCCCTCGCCCGGGCCCATACTTGCCAGACCCGCCGCATTAGGGCCGCCATAGGTCTTGCCCAGCAAGGACCAGATGCCCGGATCTTCAGAGCCCAGCCGCCAGACGCCGTAGCCGCGCGGGCGCCAAGGATCGGCCACCTTCATCTGATTAAAAAAGGTCGGGGCATCCAAAAACCAAACCGCATGGCTTTCGCCGTTCTCGTCAGAATAGCCAAAGCCAGGATTCAGCGAGGCCCGGTCCATGCGCACGGCCGCGCCGGAATCCTTGGCCAGGACCGTGGCCTCATGAAAGGTCAGGACATCGGCCCGCGCCTTGCCGGTCTTGGAATGCAAGGTCCAGTCATAGCCATAGCCGCCCAGGATCATGATGACCTTTTTAGGATCCAGCACCTTAAAGGCCTCAGACAAATGGCTCTGATACCAGTCCTGACCGGCAGCAGGGCCCGGATCACCCGTTAGCCAATGCTCGTCATAGGCCATCAGCATCAAGGTGTCGGACGCCTTTTGCAGGGCCAAAAGCGGCCAGGCCTCGTCATCCATGGGCGCCGTCACCCAGACCTCGCGGCCCAGCGGGTTTAGGGCGCTATTGACCTGGGCGATAAAGCTTGGATAGGCCTTAAGGCCAGCTGGTGACATGTCCTCCAGATCGAAAATATAGCCGCCATAGCCCTTGGCCCGCGCCAGATCGACCAGCCGATTAATCATGACCTTGCGCGCAGCGGGATTGAGCAAGACCTTGTCCGCCATGGCCCCGTCAAACATCATATTCTTGGCATTGAACACCACAGGCAAGACCGAGGGCGGGCGCGGGGCCGCCGCTATAATGGCAGAGGCTTGCGGGTCGTCGGTTATGGTCAAGCCGCCCTTGCTGTCGGCCAAGGCGATCCATTGCGGCGCAACCACATCCAACTGCTGGACATGATCGCGCAAGGAATGGCGCGAAAGCTCATCCCAGCTGACATAAAACCCGATGCTCAAGGGTCCTGCGGCCACGCCATGCGGGGCCTTGTGCGGGCGCGGCACCCGCGTCCAGCCCGGCGCCTTTTTCAGGTGTTTGATATTTTCAACATGCAGGGCAGACAGAACCCTTGGGTCTTTAAGCTTAACCGTCGGCAGCCTCGGCGCTGTGGCCAGGGTCATGAAAAACGCCGCAACAATGGCGACAAAAACAGACAGGATAATGGCGACAGCGGCCCCGGCCCTGCGAGCACGGCGACCAGACGGATCGTGGAAAACTGGGCTAGTCATTGAGGCCTTGGCAAGGTGCTAATCGAACGCCGGGTATTGAGCCCTTATCATGACCAAACTGCGGCGCCGGGCCTTGGGATCAAGAGAAATGGCCCCTAGCCCGCCGCCCCGGCAAAAAATGCCCGCCAAAGCAGTCGGCCGGGAAAGAATGTAAACCCGCCCGCCACGAGCATGGCCCCAAGAAATAGGCCCGTCATGATCCGGCTATGGATGCCAGCCTTGTGCCTGCGCGCGGCCACCAGCGCCACAGGCAAGATCACCAAGACCCAGGCGGACAATAGGTGGATGGGCGAATAGGCGCTACCGTTGAGGCCGGTTATCCAAAGCGAGGACGCCGCCACGGTCAGCATCAGGCCCGACCAGATCCAGCCCAAGGCGCGATGCGGAAAATTGCCTTTTGGCGCGGCAAACAAAACCAGTCCCAAGCCGAAGGTCAACAAGGCAGCAACCAGATGAATATAGACCTGAACGGGCTGGCCGATCAGGGATTGGAAATGGGGGGAAGACAAGTTGCCCTTGACCAGGGTCGTTATGAGCAAAAGACCCAAGGCCGCCGCGCCAATAGCCGCAACGGTCTGGGGGCGAATGTTTGGCTGAAAGCTTTTCACTGGCCTTGAGCTCCTCACGCAGGCGTGATCACTGACGTCTTAAAACATCCATACAGGATCACTATCTTAAGTCTAGTTCGGGCTGTAAACAGCCCAGCTTGGCTTGCCCTGCGCCGTCCCCCGCGGTCTAGGGCCAGCCCGATGGATCGCCCCTGCTTGAGGCGAGCGGCGTCGCCGGGTCCCCCCCACCCGGCGACGTTTCGCAAGGCCCTAGTCGCAAGGCCCTAGCGGCCATTTACCCTAGGTAAGCTAAACCGTAATATATCTTGCGTATGGTGCCATAAGAGATCCGTCCCTCGGGTCGACTAAAATGGGGCAGGTGCATTGGAAACCTCGGCGAAATCTAATCGGCAAGATCGCGGCGTGAGCGATGCGGACCTGATCTCGGCCTATGGCCCCTGCAGCGGCCATGAAACCGACTTTATCCAGCAGATCTGCGCCGACGGCGCGCCAGACGAGCTTGCGTCCCTTGGCCCTCAGCCCCTGGCCAGCCTAGCCAAACGCTTTTGGCAGGCGGCCGAAACCTATCAAGGTCCGGTACCGCGTCTCGATTGCCAGACCGCCCAATTGGCCAATGGGCCTTGTGCAGCCCTGACCCTATTACAGCCCGACGCGCCGTTTTTGGTGGATAGTGTGATGGCGGCTGTGGCCCAAACCGGCGCTGTGGTTCAGGCCCTGTTTCACCCGGTCATTACGGTCGCACGCGATCTTGATGGGCATAGACAAGATAACGGCGCCTTTGTTGCGCGCCGCGAATCCATGATCTTGATCCTGCTCAATGCCCTTGACGGGGATCAGGTCACGACTCTTTTAGCGCAGCTAAGCCGCGTTCTTAATGATGTGCATTTGGCGGTGGGCGATCACGGCGCCATGTTGGCCCTGATGCGGCAATCGATCCGGACACTAGAGGGCGAAAAGCTAGGCCTTGAGCCGGAGGACCGCGCTGAAACCCTGGCCTTTTTGGAATGGCTAGCGGCCGACCATTTTGTGTTTCTCGGGGCAAGGGTTTACGAATATCCCCGCACCAAGAGCGGCGATTATGCGGCAGAAGAGCCCCTGATCCAGCCCCAGAGCAGCCTTGGCATATTGCGCAACGAGGCCCTGTCGGTTTTGCGGCGCACCAATGAGCCGGCCATTCTATCGCCTCAGATTCGCCGCGACCTAGAGGCGGGTGAGCCCCTAACCGTGGCCAAGTCCAATCTGCGCTCCCATATCCACCGCGCGGCCCATATGGATTACATCGGCATTAAGCGGTTTGGGCCGGATGGGCGGGCCTTTGGCGAGGTGCGTTTTGTCGGCCTGTTTACGGTCGAGGCCTATGAACAGCCCGCAAGCCAGGTACCCCTGATCCGGCGAAAGGTGGCAAGGGTGCTGGACCAGGCGGCAAAACCCTCCGGCAGCCATAGTGAAAAGCGGCTGCGGAGCATTTTGGAGACCTATCCGCGCGACGAACTGTTCCAGATTTCGCTGGCCGACCTAACCACCACGGCCCTTGGCCTATTGCACCTGACTGACCGGCCAAGGGTTAAGCTATTTGTGCGTCATGACCCCTTTGACCGGTTTGTCTCGGCGCTTTTGTTCATCCCCCGCGACCACTATAATGAGGCCGTTGCCCGCGCGGCAGGACAGGCCTTGGCCCAGGCCTTTGCGGGCCGGGTCTCGGCCACCTATCCCAGCTTTTCCGACGCGCCCCTGGCCCGCGTGCACTATATTGTCGGACTGACCCCCGGCCAGGCCCTGGCCCCTGATCTTGCCGCCCTCGAGGCCGAGATTGGCGAGCATTCGCGCCCCTGGAGCGACCGGTTCGCAGCCGCCTTACGCAGCGCAGGTCTGGCAAGCGAAACCGTTCAGGCCTGGACCCGGCGATTTAGCGGCGCGTTTCCAGCCGGGTATTGCGACCTTTTTAGCGCTGAAGACGCAGTTGATGACCTAAAAATCATGGCCGATATGGCCCCCGATAGCGGCCTTAGGGTGCGGGCCTATCGCAACCGGCACGACACCGCCGAGGCCATTCGGCTCAAGCTTTATCACCCCGAAAATCCGATTGCCCTGGCCGAGGTCTTACCGCTTTTACAATCCATGGGGCTAAAAGCGCTGTCGGAGGCTGGGTTTGTCATCAGCCCGCAATCGGGCGCGGCCGCTTCCCTTTGGGTGCAGGAATTTGTTTTAGAAGATCCAGACGGCACGCGGCTGCGATTTGAGACCATCAAGGCCCCGCTAGAGGCGACCTTGATGGCTCTTTGGTCGGGCCAGACCGAATGCGACGGGTTTAACCGCCTTGTGCTGGAACTGGGCCTGTCTTGGCGCGAAGTGGCCCTGATCCGCTGCCTGGCGCGCTATCGCCAGCAATCAGGGCTCGATCCAAGCCAGGCAGTGCAAGAAGCCGCGCTTTGTGAAAATCCTGCGCTGACCCGTCTGATCCTTGACCTGTTTCTTGGCCGGTTTGATCCGGACCTGCGCCAAGACGGCGCGCAAAGAACGCGCCTGGCCAAGACCGGTCTGGCTGACATTATTGACGGCCTGCAACAGGTCGCAAGCCTGGATCATGACCGGGTCTTAAGGCGGCTGGCGCACCTGGTCATGGCCCTGACCCGCACCAATTATTTCCAGACCGACAAGGATGGCCAGGCCAAGGCCTATATTTCGATAAAGATCGCCAGCCGGGATCTGGAGGACCTGCCCGCGCCAAAGCCTTTTTGCGAAATCTATGTCTGGTCGCCAAGGGTTGAGGGCGTGCATCTGCGCTTTGGGCCTGTAGCGCGCGGTGGCCTGCGCTGGAGCGATCGGCGCGATGATTTTCGCACTGAGGTGCTCGGCCTGGTTAAGGCCCAGCAGGTCAAGAATGCGGTTATTGTCCCCGTTGGCTCCAAGGGCGGCTTCTTCCCAAAGGCCCTACCGCGTGAGGCCGGAGCCGATGCGGTGCTGGGTGAAGCGATTAGTGCCTATAAGATTTTTCTGTCCGGCCTGTTGGACCTGACTGATAATCTGGCCAAAGATGGCGCAGTCATTCACCCCGGCCAGACCCTGCGCTATGACGCCGATGATCCCTATCTGGTGGTTGCCGCCGATAAGGGCACGGCCAGCTTTTCCGATATCGCCAATTGCGTGGCCGAAGACTACGGCTTTTGGCTGGGCGATGCCTTTGCCTCGGGCGGGTCGGTTGGCTATGACCACAAGGCCATGGCCATCACCGCGCGCGGCGCTTGGGAGGCGGTCAAACGTCATTTCCGCGAGGCGGGCAAGGATATTCAGACCGAACCCTTCACCGTCATCGGGATTGGCGACATGTCGGGCGATGTGTTTGGCAATGGCATGCTTTTGTCCAAACAGACCAGGCTTATCGCCGCCTTTGATCACCGCCACGTCTTTATCGATCCAGACCCAGACCCCGCCAAGAGCTGGACCGAGCGCCAGCGCCTGTTTGGCCTGCCGCGCTCGTCTTGGGCTGATTATAATCCGGCCCTGATCTCGGCCGGCGGCGGCGTATTTGCCCGCAGTCTAAAATCGGTTGCGCTGAGTGCGCAAATCCGCGCCTTGATCGGCACAGACGAGGTCGCCATAACCCCAAATGACCTGATCAAGGCCCTGCTCCAGGCTAGGTTTGAGCTCTTGTATCTGGGCGGCATTGGCACCTATGTCAAAGCCGCCGACGAGACCCATGCCCAGGTCGGCGACAAGGCCAATGACGCTGTGCGCATCGATGCAGAGGCCCTAAATTGCCTGGTGATTGGCGAGGGGGCCAATCTTGGCCTGACCCAGGCTGCCCGCATCCGGTTTGCTCAGGCCGGTGGCCGGATCAATACTGATGCCATCGATAATTCGGCGGGCGTCGACTGCTCTGACCACGAGGTCAATATCAAGATCCTGACCGATATGGCGCATAGGGCGGGGCACCTCGATAGCGCCGCGCGCAAGGCCCTCTTGGCCAGCATGACCGACGCGGTCGCCGACCATGTCCTAGCCGATAATATTGGCCAGACCCTGGCCTTGAGCCTGCAACAGCGCGCCAGCCGCGCCGATCTGGCGGCCCATGAGCACCTTATGGCACAGCTTGAAACCGAAGGCCGCCTGGATCGCAAGCTTGAGGGCCTGCCCAGCAGCGCCGGAATGCGCCTGCGCGCCGAACAAGGCCTTGGCCTGACGCGCCCGGAACTGGCGGTCATCATGGCCTATGGCAAGCTGGAATTGTCGGCCGCGATTATGGAGAGCGGGGTGGTGGATGACCCCTGGTTTATCCAGACCATGGAAGCCTATTTCCCACCAGCCTTGCTGCGCTTTAAGGCGCAGATGGCGCGGCACCGGCTAAGGCCAGACATTATTGCCACGGTTTTAGCCAATGAGATGGTCAATCGGGTCGGTCCAAGCTTTGCGCCGCGCCTGATGGCGGCAACGGGGGTGGATGCCAAGGCCCTGGTCCTAGCCTTTACCGCAGCGCGCCAAATTCTGGGACTGGATGCGCTTTGGTCACAGATCGCGTCGCCAAACACCCGGCTTGGCGGCCCGGCCCAACTGGCCCTGTTGGACGAACTGGCCCTAGCGCTTCGGCGTCAGACCTATTGGCTGGCCCGGCGCGCCGGACAGACCAAATCGAGTGTTCAGGCGCTCATCACGGCCTATGGCCCTGCGGCAAATGCGGTTGCAGATGAAAGTTTTGAGCTTTTGTCGGAGTTTGAGCGGCAAGCCGCCCAGATGCGCATCCAGGCCTTGACCGATCAGGGCGCCCCCACGGCCTTGGCCAAGACCGTCAGGAGCCTGCGCAACCTAACCCCGATCAGTGATATTGCCGATCTGGCGCGTGGGCCCAAATGGGGCTGGCTGCATACCGCTAGGCTCTATCACCAGGTGGGCGCGCAATTTGGTCTTGATCGTTTGCGCGCCGCCGCGGGGTCGATCGAGGCCGAAGGGCCGTTCGAGCGCCTGGCCATACGCCGCCTGATCGAGGATCTTGTTGGCGAGCAAACCGATCTCACCGCCGCAATTATGGATTTTGCCGGCCATGAACAGGCCGCCGACACCGCCGCGTCGGCTCAGTCTAAGATTGCGTCCTGGTCTGGCCTACGTATTGAGCGGGTCAATAAGGCCAAGTCCAGCCTCGCCCAGATTGAGGCGGCGAGCGGGCCCTGGACCTTTGCGAAATTGACCCTAGCCAATAGCGCCCTGCGCGAGATCTTGGCCAGGGACCAATAGGCCCCTAGTGGCGAAACACCCGCACACCCGTAAAGGCCATGGCAATGCCTGCAGCATCGGCAGCGGCAATCACCTCGTCATCGCGGATGGAGCCGCCGGGCTGAATTACGGCCGTGGCCCCGGCCTCAATGGCCTGGATCAGGCCATCGGCAAACGGGAAGAAGGCGTCTGAGGCACAGACCGAGCCCTTGGCCAGAGACTGGGCAAGGCCCGCCGCCTCGGCCGCCTCACCGGCGCGCAAGGCGGCAACACGGGCGGAGTCCTTGCGGTTCATCTGACCGGCACCAATGCCCGCCGTCTGACCAGACTTGGCATAGATGACGGCATTGGACTTGACATGCTTGGCCACAGTAAAGGCAAACAGCATGTCCTTGACCTCTTGATCCGTCGGGGCGCGCTTGGTCACCACCGTCAGATCACTTGCGGTCAGGCGCGCATCATCGCGGCTCTGGACCAAAAAGCCCCCGGCCACAGACTTGAAGGTCTCGCCCTTGGCGAGCGGGTCGGGCAGGCCGCCAGTGACGAGCAGGCGCAGGTTCTTCTTGGCGGCAAACAGGGCAATCGCGGCCTCATCGGCTTCTGGCGCAATCACCACCTCGGTAAAGATCTTGACCATTTCCTCAGCAGCGGCCGCATCAAGGCGGCAATTGACCGCGACAATCCCGCCAAAGGCCGAGACCGGATCACAGGCCAGGGCCCGCAAATAGGCGGTCTTTAAATCACCCGCCACCGCAACGCCGCAGGGATTGGCATGCTTGATAATCGCAACGGCTGGGCCATGGGCCGGATCAAATTCGGCAACCAGCTCAAAGGCGGCGTCTGTGTCATTGATATTATTATAGCTCAGTGCCTTGCCCTGAAGCTGGCGGGCCGTGGCCACCCCGATGCGCGGGCTAGGAAAGGTATAGAAGGCCGCCGTCTGATGCGGATTTTCGCCATAGCGCGTGGTCTGGGCCAGCCGCCCGGCAATAATCTTGCGCTCTGGGCTTGGCTGATTGAGTTGGGCGGCGAACCAACTGGCAATGGCCGCATCATAACTAGCCGTATGGGCATAGGCCTTGGCGGCCAGGTTTTGGCGCAGGGCAAGATCGGTAGCGCCCTGTGTTTTCAGGGCCGCGATCACTTCGGCCATATCGCCAGGCTGGGTACAGACACAGACATAGGCATGGTTCTTGGCGGCCGAGCGGATCATGGCGGGGCCGCCAATATCGATATTCTCAACGCAGGTGGCGAAATCGGCGCCCGCCGCGACCGTGGCCTCAAACGGATAAAGATTGACGTATAAAAGATCGATACCGCCAATGCCGTGGTCCTGCATGGCCTTGGCATGGTCAGCTGCATCACGCACACCCAATAAGCCGCCATGAATGACCGGATGCAGGGTCTTGACCCGCCCATCCATCATTTCGGCAAACCCAGTGAGATCCGAGACATCCTTGACCGGCATTCCGGCCGCAGCAATGGCCGCGCGCGTGCCGCCGGTCGAG